>CAYMYV010000074.1:0-9153 GCA_964394775.1 uncultured Lachnobacterium sp.
TTAGAAAAACTTATGTTTGAAATACGTGTCGGAAAATAAACTGTATTTGTACAATCTACCAAACATAATTTATAGATGCACCTTTTGACACCCGCGTCAAAAAAATAGAATCTCGCGAGCGAGATTCTATCTAATTGCTTCTAGAGCTTCCTTTACATTTGTTACACCAATCAATTCAATTCCTTCTATATTATATAGAAATCCTGTTTTGCACACCTGAGGAAGAACGCAACGTTCAAAGCCGAGCTTCTTTGCTTCTAACACTCGCTGCTCTGCCATACTGACACCACGCACCTCGCCGCTTAGTCCGACCTCCCCGAAGCAAATTGTTTTTTCATCAATTGGTTTATCTAATTTACTCGAAATAATTGCCAATACAATTCCAAGGTCAATTGCCGGCTCGTTCATTCGGATACCACCTGCAATGTTTACATAAGCATCACATTCAGACAGGCGCATCCCTAATCGTTTTTCCAATACTGCCATAAGCAGATTCACACGGTTATAATCCGTACCGGTTGCGGTTCGTCTTGGATTGCCAAAATTCGTATTACAAATCAGTGCTTGTATTTCAAGCAGAATCGGACGTGTACCTTCCATAGAACATGCTACTACGGAGCCTGAGGCGCCGATTGGTTTTCCACTTAGCATAAATTCCGATGGGTTCTCAACTTCGACCAAACCGATACTTCGCATTTCAAATACACCAATTTCGTTCGTGGAACCAAATCTATTCTTAACACCACGCAGGATGCGATAGCTTTCGTGTCTGTCTCCTTCAAAATACAAGACCGTATCAACCATATGCTCTAACACTCTTGGACCGGCAACCACACCTTCCTTAGTTACATGTCCCACAATAAAAATGGAGATACCCATTCCCTTTGCTATCTGCATAAAAATGCTTGTAGCTTCACGAACCTGAGACACACTTCCAGGGGCAGAACCAACGTTTTCACTAAACATTGTCTGAATAGAGTCTACGATAACTACCTCCGGCTTCTTTTTTGCAATTACTTCCTTTATAATATCCAAATTGGTTTCACACAACAATTCCAAGGAATCGGAAAATGTTCCAACTCTCTCTGCACGAATTTTAATCTGCTGCAAAGATTCTTCGCCAGATACATACAAAACCGACACGTTTTCGTTTGATAGATTTTTACACACCTGTAATAATAATGTGGATTTACCGATACCCGGGTCGCCACCGACTAATACGAGCGAACCTTTTACGATACCGCCGCCCAATACACGGTCTAATTCCTTCATAGATGTGGACATTCTTTTTTCATCTGCCGAAGAGATTGCTGAAAGTGGCACGGGCTTTGCATCTTCTAATGCTTTTTTCACACTGGCAGACGAGGTGCCTTTTCTATCTACGATTTCTTCTACGAATGTATTCCACTCCTTACAGCCCGGACACTGTCCCATCCATTTTGCAGACTCAAATCCACAGGATTGGCAAAAATAAATACTACTCTTTCCTTTCGCCATAATACCTCCTACCCCAACAGCTTATATATGTGCGCTTAATCGCGCACGTACAAAAACGACCCAGCCCTCTTGGACCGGGTCACAAATTCATTTATTTTTTCCCGATTACGACGGAAACTGCATCTACACCCTCTAATGCAGCACTAATGCTTAACTTGCCACCAAGATTTGTTTTAACAATTCCTGTGGATTCTCCGTTAATTGTAACCTCATATTCTGACTCAGCTTCTAATTCCAAAGTTATCTGTGCATCCTCTGCACCCTCTACAACAAATGATACCTTATCGCCCACTTTAGCAAAATTGGAAACCGCTGTTCCAGGAACAGACTCATATACAAACATATCGTTGCATTCTAATTTGGTAATATCCTTATAGGTCTTTACCTTATAAGAGCCACCATTATGTGAAAAATTATCAAGCTTTGATTTGGCAGCTAATGTGTAATCTCCAAAGCTAATTGTTCCATCTGATTCTACACGAATCAATTCGCTTATTACAGCCATTTTAATTCCTCCTATTAAAGCACAGAAGCTCATCTGTATGGTATTTTCTATAAGCCTTCGCTTACACTAATTATATCACTTTGAAATAGAAATTGCATCTTTTTTTACAGATACGATTACATTATCTCCGGCCTTAATATTGCCGGCAATAATCTCTTCTGCCAGACGATCCTCTATCTCATCCTGAAGCTTTCGTTTCAGTGGTCTTGCACCGTATTTTCTATCAAACGCCTTTTCTACAATAAACTTCTTTGCTGCATCCTTTACAACCAAATCAATAGAAAGCTGCTCCTTGCATCGCTTTTGCAATTCTTTTACCAGAATGGTAACAATCTTGCCCATATCTTCTTTATTTAATGCACGGAATACGATTGTTTCATCAATACGGTTCAAAAATTCAGGCTTGAAGATACGTTTTACTTCTTCCATTACGCTATCCTTCATATGCTGATGATCCTGCTTCTCATCCTCTTTATTGCCAAAGCCCAATCTCTTTGGCTCGATGATAGCCTGCGCACCCGCATTCGATGTCATAATAATAATGGTATTTTTAAAATCCACTTTCCGTCCCTGTGAATCTGTAATGTGTCCTTCATCCAACACCTGAAGTAAAATGTTAAACACATCCGGATGTGCCTTTTCAATCTCATCAAAAAGAACTACAGAAAATGGATTGCGACGTACCTTTTCGCTAAGCTGTCCCCCATCATCATGGCCTACATATCCTGGTGGAGAACCGATGAGCTTGGATACACTATGCTTCTCCATGTATTCGGACATATCCACGCGAATCATTGCGTCTTCTTTTCCAAATACCGCTTCTGCAAGCGCTTTTGAGACCTCCGTCTTACCAACACCCGTTGGTCCTAAGAAAAGGAAGGAGCCAATTGGACGTTTTGGGTCCTTTAATCCAACACGACCGCGGCGTACTGCTTTGGATACTGCGGTTACCGCTTCCTCCTGTCCAATTACACGCTTCTTTAACACATCTTCTAATTTTTTTAATCTTGCAGCTTCATTCTCTGTCAGCTTATTGACCGGAATTTTGGTCCAGCCTGCAACGATGTCTGCAATTTCATTTTCACCAATCACTGGATTCTTCTTTGTTGAGGCAGACTTGGATTTCTTTTCCTGTTTTGCAAGCTCCTTGAGTAATGCTTCCTTCTGCTCTTTATCCTCACGTACCAGGGCAAGCTCTCCGCTTTGAAGATGCTCTTCCATCTGAAGCTCAAGGTCATGAATCTCACGACGAAGGCCGCTCAACTTTCCTGGTGCACCAAGCAAGCCAAGACGAACCTTTGCAGCAGCTTCATCCATAAGGTCAATTGCCTTATCCGGAAGAAAACGGTCACTTACATATCTTGCAGACAAAGTAACCGCTGCCTCTACCGCCTCATCGGATATTTCTACCTGATGATGCTCTTCATAAAGCTTACGGATTCCTTTTAAAATCTCAATGGTTTCTTCAATCGATGGCTCTTCTACCGTCACAGGCTGGAAACGGCGCTCCAATGCGGCATCCTTCTCTACATATTTGCGATATTCTTCAATGGTTGTGGCTCCAATTACCTGAACCTCGCCTCTTGCCATAGCCGGTTTTAAAATATTAGAGGCATCAAGAGAGCCCTCTGCACCACCGGCACCAATAATCGTATGAAGCTCATCAATAAATAAAATCACATCACCTGCAAGAGTTACTTCATTTATTACTTTTTTGATACGTTCTTCAAATTCCCCACGGTATTTTGATTTTGCAACAAGTCCTGACATGTCCAAGGATACCAGTCTTTTTCCTGCCAAAAGTCCCGGTACTGTGCCATTTACAATGCTTTCGGCAATTCCCTCTACAATTGCAGTTTTACCAACACCAGGCTCACCAATAAGACATGGATTGTTTTTTCCACGTCTGCTTAGAATCTGAATCACCCGCTCTGTTTCCTGCTTACGTCCTACAACCGGGTCTAAAAGACCTGCTGCAGCCATTTCCGTCAAATCTCTCGAATACTGATCTAAGGTCGGAGTTGAAGAGCCATTGGATTTGCGGCTCTTTGCATACTCCTCGCGATATTTCACCGGGTCTTCTCCCGCTGCCGTTAAAATATCCGTAAATAATTTCTGCAGATTTACACCCATAGTATTTAAAAGTCTGGATGCTGCACAATCTCCTTCTTTTACAATCGCAAGAAGAATGTGTTCTGTTCCGATTTGCTCATAACCAAAACGATTTGCTTCTTCTTTTGCTTTTTCCAAAATATGCTGCGCACGAGGAGAATATCCGTCGCGTTCTGCAACCAAGGTAGTATCCCCTGTAGAAATCAGTTCTTCCATCAACTGTAACAGTTTGGAAAGCTCTACTCCATTTACGGTTAACACCTCTGCCGCAACACCTGTTCCCTCTTTTAGAAGGCCAACCAAAATATGTTCTGTTCCTACATAATTGTAATGCATGCTCTTTGCGAATCTATTCGCAATGTCTAATGCACGTTTTGCTTTTTCAGTATACTTCACTGTTTTTTGCCTCTCGATTATTACTTATTAATATCTATGAACTCTACTCCATCGTCATCATCATCATCTTCTTCATCATCTTCATCTTCTTTGCGATGCTTCGAAAGAAGTAAATTAATGATTACAATTACAAGTAATGCCACAACAAATACTGCGGTACAAATCACAAGACGTAGCAGTTGTCTTGCCTCCTGCAATTCTTTCTCTATGGCATCGTATTGATTCTGAAGGTCATCATCACCCGGGACTATGCTCGGAGCTTGTGTATCCTCTGTATCCTCTGTATTACTATCTCCTTCCGTATCAGTTTGTGAATTATCGACCGGAATAATTCCTACATAACGCTGATAGGTTCCTTCCTTTGCATCATACTGATACCAGCCGAGTGTACCGTCTTCATTCATACAATACAGCAAATAGAAATCACTGGAAGTCGCTACACCTTCTTCCTGATACTGATATGCGCTTACTATTCCTTTTCCCTCAATTGAAAGTGTACAAGCAGAATAATCCTTTGGCGCCGTTAAATCATCTGGCAGAAGAACCATCACATAGCTTGATTCTGATAGAATCTTCACAAAAGGATATACCTGATTCTCCTCTGCATTATATACGTAAAGACTTCCAACCTTATTCTCATTTTCCAAATACAACACGGTCAAAGCTGCTTTTTCAAACGATAGGCCTTGAACTTCTTTTCCGCCAGCTAAAATCAATGTCTTTTCTATAAAATCCTTTGGAATCTTCTCATCCGGAATTTCCTTTGGTACATAAAGTGCTACACCACCCACTTCAAAATCCGCAGTCGCAGGTGTGTCCGTTGGATTTTCTGATGTTCCCGGATCCTCTGAGGTACCGGGATTTTCCGATGAATTTGGTTGCTGACTATCGGCCGGTTTCTCTTTACGAGTAATTGTAACCTTATATGTTAAAGTCTTTCCATTTTCAGCCTTTACAACAATCTCAATCACATTTTCGCCAACCTTAAGATTAACATTTCCGTTATCCGTAATGGATGTAATTTCTGCCTTATTGTTTGAACGGCTTACACTCACAACCACATTGGTTACATCATAGTCTACGGTCGCAGTATAGTTTGTTTTGCGATAACTAAAGGTTGGTGAAAGACTTACTGATTTAGAACCTGCTGTAACATTAAGCTTTGACAAATAGTAGTCGGAAGATAGTGTATCATCGTCTGAGGAGGTTTCATTCTTGATAGTAATTTTTGCAGAGCTGTCACCAAGAGTAATACTATCTGTTTCTCCATTATTATCAAAGAAGTCTATTCCTTTTGTATTTACGGTTGCATCACCAGCAGTCTTTGCTTTAAAAGTGATTGTTACTTTGTTGGATGCGACTAATCCATATTTTCCAATACTAATTGCAACTGTCCCCGCTTTTGATGAGTTTACTTCTGCCGAAGCCTTTGAAAACTCTAACAAATCAGACGGATAAATCACGTCCAGGGTACCACTAATATTCTCTGGAACGGTAACCGTTACCGTCACCGAATCTCCGATATTGACGCTGGAGTTGCTTACTGCAATTGTAATATCAGCGGCATATACTGTTTCCATAGGCAATACTATGGTCATACATAGAATTAATATTGAAAAAATGTATCCTAATGCTTTCTTCATCAAATCACCTCTTAATTCTGTTTAATGGTCGCCAAACCTATGCTAAATCGGTTAATCACAATACTATCTAATGTGTTTACCCTTGAATCCCGGCTGGCATCTGCCGCTTCTAAATAGGCTCTGCTTAGTGTTGCCAGACCAATTGTATATCTATTCAGTTTAATGGCATCTAAGGTATTGACCTTTCCGTCACCACTTACATCTCCATAAACAACTAAATCATAGGATGCAACCAGTTCACCATTGCCATATACCGAAAGCACATTTCCTGTACCTACGATTCCTGTTTTCTGGGTACCATTTTTATCCAGAAGCTTAACTTCTGCTCCGCCATTACAGGTAATTCCATTTAAAAAATCCTCTACCGTTGTACCTGGTTGGATACCTGTAACATAGGTGCCAAACGTATATATCTCCGAGGTAATACTTGGCGGAGTCTCTGGCTTTGGATTCTCAAGGGTTAAATACTTATCGCTCACATAACCCACTTTTGATTCAAAAACAATACGATACCAGCCAGTCTCGTTACACTGACCCGTAACAGTGACTTTTTGATTTGCAGAGAGAATACCTAAACTGTTACCATCTTTTGCAGGCAAATCTCTTACGTTTACACCTGAAATCACATACATCGTCTGATTTAACTCTGTATATGTATAGGTTGGAGTTTCGCTGCTGCTTGGTTCTTCGGTTGTCGGCTCATCGTCTGGATTCTCTGGCTCTGTTGGAGTCTCGCTGTCACTTGGTTTCCCAGTTGTTGGTTCTTCCGTCGTTGGCTCATCATCCGGATTCTCTGACTCTGTTGGAGTCTCACTGTCACTTGGATTCTCAGTTTCTGTTGGGCCTTCGGTCTCTGTTGGAGTCTCCGAATCACCCGGTTCCTCTGGTTCAATCATCCCCTCACGAACAATGGTCAAGGTATATATACGTTCATCTCCGGACTCTGATTCACATATAATCTTAATAATATTTTCACCTACTGCTAACGAAAATACTCCTGTTCCTGTTACTGTCGATGTGCTTACAACCGGCTGGGCACTCACATTAATGGAACTGATAGAATTCGCTACTGTCAGCGTGTATTCTTTATTTGCCCCGGTAAAGGTTGGCGATAAAGATAATCCCTCCACTGTAATATCCTTCAAATAGTTATTACGATTTCCGGTTGTAGTAAACTGCACCGCCCTTTCCGGCATATTTTCATATACCGGAATACGGAATACGAAGCTCTGATGCTTATCTTCGTATGCGCTTGCCATATTCTTACCCTCAGAGGCTGCAGCATCTACATTTCCCATATACTGGTGCCCATACAACATATCCTTCCATACTACGTTATACTTCTGAAAATATAAGGTGTCCTGTCCTCTTGCAATGTAGTTTTTTGCAATCATCTGTGAGCCACCCAGCAAGGATTTGTAACGGCTATCCCAGCCCTGATTCTTCGCATATGTAAGTCCCGCCTTAATAACTGCGGCATCTGTTACACCATAGGCGCCAAAGTTAAAATAGTTAAAATAGCCCTCATATCCGGAATAGGTTCCTGATATCAGGGAGCTCTTTCCACTTCCCTGTTCCTGGCGTACACGAGCCGCTAAGTGATACGGACTTACGCCAACCTGTTTTCCAATTTCCATAAAGGCTTTTGCATAATTTAAGGTGGTGCCATCTGTATCCACTACATCGTTTTTCATAAAGGAGCTTCCAATAACTGCTTGCACACCCTCAATATTATGCGATTCATTGAAGCTTAAGCTCTCAAACTGGAAAATATATGTTTCTGTCAAAAAATTTCTTGGGTCCATGACATAAGCCAAATACTCCGGATGAACAGCCACCCAGCTATCACCATCACGGATTACCCATGTATTAGTAGTCCAATCATATTCACTATCATCTACTGATTTCTTGGCATCATCCGCACTTGTTGGAACCATGTTGATTGGTTTTTCGGTTTCTTTTTCAATGACAGTATTCCAATCTAAGCCTGTCATTACCGGTTCAAATATCCACTCCGGATATAGTGCGTGCAGAACAGCTAAATTATATGTATAGCTTTCCGGAAAACCCTTTGCAATCAATTCTTCTACATATGCCGGGTCTATCTCCACATTATATCGTTCGAGTGTAATGTAACTGCCATACACCCAACCAATTGTTGTGGTAGTTCCATCATTGTAACGTACACGATACCATGTTTTGCTACTGACCGTGGTCTGGTCCAACATCTCAAGCTCTGCGCCTGTATTTAAGTAAAATAAAATCTGCGTTCCATCCGTACCTGCATCATTTCGGAATGCCACATTGGTGGTATTAATTGTACCAAACGCATATGCCTTGGCATCCTTGTCTAACAGGACATTCTCCGCACGACAATATCCGGTTTTACTGGCCCCGTTCGATTTCAGGGTATAGGTAATCTGATACCATAACACACCCTCTTCGTCTGTTACTTCATCAATAACCGTAACCGGCTTTCCATATTCCAATGAACTTACTCTATCCGAATCATCCGTTGCTTCCTTACGGGTTAAAACCAAGGCTCTGTCAGCAGAATAAATCATACCCGGTTGCGCTTCATAAGCAAATATATAATCCAATTGCTGATATACGACTCCCAACATCATTGCCAGCATAAGTCCTGCGGCAACAATTCTTCGAATCCTCTGTAAAAACACTACTTTCATGTATACCTCTTCTTTCTAAATTACCAATACTCTCCCAGAATAGATAATACTTCAACATAATTATATAAAACATTCTTTGCAACGTCAATCCAAATGTAGTACTTACCAGGGTTTTCCAACTATATTTTGTGCTTTAGCAATCGAAAAAGGGGCTGTCGCAAAATCCTTATGGCCCAAGCGGCTCCCCTCTCTCTATGCCCTTCTACAGACCACTCTACGAATTTTGGACAGAATATTAGAATTTCTTAGAGAAGGCGGCTTGCTGGAAGTTTTTTTGTCTTCTGTCAGTGAACATCTGCGGGGGATATGTATG
>CAYMYV010000075.1:0-9105 GCA_964394775.1 uncultured Lachnobacterium sp.
TCCTTCGCCTGGATCGAGACGAAGCATAACTTCACCGAGAGATACTGCATCAAATGCACATTCACTAGCTGGTCTTAAATTTAATTCCATAGTTTTTCTTCTCCTTTTCTTAGAAAAAATTAATATGATACAATGTACATGCCGATGCAGGTACATTGCAAATTATCCTATTATTAATTTTAGCGACTAACCAGAATTTGTCAACATTTTAAGTGCTTTTTTTTAGTACAAAAGTCCCATGTACGTGATTTCGTACATTAAACCGACAAAATCATTGCTTTGTGGCTTTGTTACAGAAAAAAGAAAGTATTTTTGTGAATTTTTTTTCAAAATAAAACTTGTGCTCAAACGGTTGCGCAGATATACTAGAGGTAGGGCATAAGAACTGCAGAATTGCATTTTGTAAATTGTGGTGAGCAGTTCTTAAAAATATAAGTGCTACTTAAGGGAGGATAACATGAAAAAGAAAATTATAAGCATGGTGCTATTGTTAGCGATGTGTGTATCCATGTTAACAGCATGTGGTGAAGAAGAATTCACAGTAACGCTTCCAACAGCAATGGAGCAGTCTGAAATCTTCGTTACACCAATTGATGGCATCTCAGATGATTTCATCAAGGGTGTAGATATATCCAGCTTGCTTGCAGAAGAGGCGAGTGGTGTGAAGTACTACAGTGAGTCCGGCGAAGAGCAGGATCTTCTAAAAACTCTTGCAGAAGCAGGAATTACGCATGTTCGTGTTCGTGTATGGAATAATCCATATGATGAAGATGGCAATGGATACGGCGGTGGTAACTGTGATGTAAACACTGCAATGGAAATCGGTAAACGTGCAGCTAAATACGGATTAAAATTATTAGTTGACTTCCATTATTCAGATTTCTGGGCAGACCCATCGAAGCAGATGAGTCCAAAGGCATGGGAGAGCATGTTGATTCATGAAAAAGAGGAAGCAATCTATGAGTACACCAAAGAAAGCTTGAATAAGATTATTGAAGCCGGTGCAGATGTTGCTATGGTTCAGATTGGTAACGAAATTAACAGTGGTATGGCAGGCGAGAAAAACACAAAGAATATCTGTAAATTATTAAGCTCTGCTTCAAAGGCTGTTCGTGAAGTTTCACAGGATATCAAGATTGCAGTTCATTACACAAATATTGAAAAAGTAGGAGACATGGAAAAGAAAGCACAGCAGTTATTAGATAACGGTGTTGATTATGATGTATTCGGTGTTTCTTATTATGCATACTGGCATGGTTCATTTGAAAACCTCGTTGATACATTAAGCGGTATCAAGGAGAAATTCGGAAAAGAAACATGTATTTTGGAAACCAGCTATATGTGGACATCTGAAGAAGGTGACGGCTTTAGCAATAATGTATCAGCAGAAGATGCCTTAGATGCATATCCTGTATCTGTTCAGGGTCAGGCAACCTTGGTGCGTGATGTATGTGCTGCAGCAGTAGAAGCAGGTGCACTTGGAGTATTCTATTGGGAGCCGGCATGGATTCCGGTTGGAAGCAGTTATGATTCAAACGTAAGCATCTGGGAAGAGCATGGCTCAGGATGGGCAAGCAAATATTCTGTAGACTATGATCCGGAAGATGCAGGTGTATATTACGGTGGTTGTTCATGGGATAATCAGGCAATGTTTGACCATAGCGGACATCCACTTGCTTCACTTAACGTATGGAAATATTTGAAATACGGTTCAGAAGCAGAAACAGTAGAAGTGCTTTCTGTAATTAATCCATCGATTGAGGTTGAGTGTCGTACAGAATTGAATATGCCTGAAACGGTTACAGCTGTTTATAATGATCCTACCTGTACAGATCCACTTGCAGTAACATGGAGTGAATCTCAGGTTGCAGCAATTGATTTGACAGTTCCTGCAAAATATGTAATTGACGGAATGACCTCAGATGGACATGTGGTAACATGTAACGTTAAAGTGTACAATGAGAATCTCTTATCCAATGGAAGCTTTGAAGAAGATGATGAAGGTTCTATTTGGAAGGTTACCTATTTATCAAATGAAGGCATCACGGATTATCAGAACAAAGTTGCAGATGCAATTACAGGTAATTATGCGCTTCATTGGTATGACACAGCTAATATTGAATTCCAGGTAGAACAGACAATTACGGTTCAGCCGGGAAAATATACAGCAACAACCTATATCCAGGGTGGAGATATGGGTGACAATGCACAGATTGTATTCTATGTAATCGTAGGTGACACTAAGATTGAAAGTAACCCAATTACATTAGAAGGCTGGATTGTATGGCAGAATCCATATATCCGTGATATCGAAGTTACAGAAGAAACAGAAGTAACTGTTGGTATGTATGTCAAAGGTGCAAGCGCAGGCTGGGGCACAATGGATGATTTTGAATTCTATAGTCAGGAGTAATATGGAATTTATAATTTAGGTTTTATATAGACCACGAAAGACGGGGATACCTGTTTTGAATCGTGCACGCGCTCTCGCGCGTCGAAAACGTAGCGGACACTAAATTCGTGATGAATATTATCACTCATTAAGTGCCGACGTTCTCAAACGGTGCTGATTCAATATAGGTATCCCCGTCTTATTTGCATTATATAAAGCTGAATTCTTGAATTTACAGAAAGCTTGGCTATGAATGCTTGTGGTGGTGTAGAGGTTTAGTTCATATTATTCACAGTCTTATATTTCCACAGCATTTCAGCATGATTCTGTTCTTCAATCTGGATATCTGCAAGCAGCTTGCGGACATTTGTATCCCCAAAAATGAAAACATCATTATTGTATTCTCCGGATACCAATTTCTCAGTACCAATGCAGTCTGTAGCAAGGAAACAATCCTCCTGCTTTGCGGTGGAGTTATCCCCGGAGGTATAGGTGGCCTTTGGGTGGTAATTGCAGCCCTTTGAGTCGTTGCAATCGATATTGGCCGGAAGGGTGCCATTTAATGCCTGTGTCAATGACTCATAATGCTTTTCCTCTTCCTTGGATAATTCCAAAAACAGGTCTCTTAGTACTGTATCATTAGCATCATGAGAATAGCGGGTGTATTTTTCAATGCAGGACTTTTCCTGTGTCTGCAAATCCTTTAGTGCAGCGGATTCTTTTTGAGTTAATATCATAATAACCTCCTAAATAATGGATTTTGTAGCATTAGTATGAGCAATTGGGAGAATTTGTATGCATAGAAGCGGTTGTATGGAAAGAAAAAATTTAGTATGCTATAATTCTATATAATTATAGTGTAAAAGCTTAGTGCAGGAGACTGAAAATGATAGATGATTTTGATTTCAAGCCGCTTATAACGCCGTTGCAGAGCTGGTTCAAAGAGAATGCGAGAATATTGCCGTGGCGTGAGCAGCCACAGGCTTATTATGTGTGGATATCGGAAATAATGCTGCAGCAGACACGGGTAGAAGCGGTAAAACCATATTTTGACCGATTTATTCGTGAATTGCCGAATGTAAGAGCATTGGCAGAATGTGAGGATGACAAATTACTGAAGCTGTGGGAGGGACTTGGATACTATAACCGAGTAAGGAATTTGAAAATTGCCGCCAACCAGATTATGGATGAATATGATGGCATAATTCCATCAGAATATGTAGAATTGCTTAAGCTGAAGGGAATTGGACATTATACGGCAGGCGCAATTGCCTCTATTGCTTATGGAAAAGCAGTTCCGGCTGTGGATGGAAATGTGCTTCGTGTCATTTCCCGTGTAACAGCAGATGATAGCGATATTATGAAGCAAAGCGTGCGTACACACGTAGAAGAGGTTCTTTTTCAGTTAATGAACAATGTTCAAACAAGGGATTTGGTGGAACCTGCAATTTTTAACCAGGCACTTATGGAGCTTGGAGCTACGGTTTGTGTGCCAAATGGTGCACCTCATTGTCAGAGCTGTCCATGGCATGATATGTGTGAAGCAAGAATTCATAACAAAGTGGGGGTAATTCCGGTAAAGACAAAAGCAAAAGCTCGTCGCATAGAAGAGAGAACGGTTTTGATTATCAAGGACGGAGAAAAGATAGCTTTAAAGAAACGATTAAAGACCGGCTTGTTAGAAGGGATGTATGAGCTTCCAAATCTGGATGGATACTGGACGGAAAATGAGGTCGTTGAGCTCATAAAAGGATATAATTATGAGCCGATTCGAATTGTGCCGCTGGGGGCTGCAAAGCATATTTTTTCCCATGTGGAGTGGCAAATGAAAGGATATGTTGTTTTTATTGCCAGTCGGGAGCTGTCAGAGAAGCCTTACAAAAACGTGGTTGAAAAGGTATATCCGGATGGAAGAACATCGCTGGATGATGGCTGGATATTTGTAGACGTGGAGGAAACCAAGCAAAAATATGCAATTCCATCTGCCTTTGTTGAATATGCAAAGTATTTGAATCTGATACTGGGAAAAGAGGCGATTGAAACAGAATCGTAATTTACAGAATACAAAGAGGAAACCGGTGCATGTGGCGTGCACCGGTTTGTTTATGAAAAAGATATATTTATGAGAAGGAAATTCTCGTTATTGTTGGGAGGACCTCGCCGTAAGTACAAGCGAGGGTATGAAAAAGAAAAAGTTTTATTCTTTGTTTTACAAGGTTAGTATAAAAGTAAATTGTGAAATTGATATGTTGAAGTTGTGAGAATTTTGTTAATAAATTATGAACAATTTTCTGTGACTAAAGTACTAGAAATGTGGATAAGTCCGGCCGCTGCTAAAAATTATAGAAAAAACATTCGACTATATCAGAAAAAGGTGTATAATTATAAATTAGATACGAAAAAGGATAAGAAAAGAGGATTAGATATGAAATTACTATCGATAGCAATTCCATCCTACAATTCGCAGGATTATATGGAACATTGTATAGAATCTCTTCTAGTTGGTGGGGAAGACGTGGAGATACTGATTGTAGATGATGGTTCTAAGGATAAAACAGCGGAGATTGCAGATGCGTATGCTGCCAAATATCCAACAATCTGTCGTGCAATTCATCAGGAGAATGGTGGTCATGGTGAAGCAGTGAATGCAGGTATTCGCAATGCAACCGGTTTGTATTTCAAGGTGGTAGATAGTGATGACTGGGTTGATGCAGAAGCTTATGCCAAAATTCTTGATAAGCTCCGTGAATTTTCTAAGGATGGAAAAGCAGAGCTTGATATGCTGCTTGCAAACTACGTGTATGAAAAAGAGGGGGCGAAGCACAAACAGGTAATGCGCCAGACCGGTGTTCCAAAGGATAAAGTGTTTACGTGGAGTGATGTAAAGCACTTCTTCAAGGGACATTACATACTGATGCACTCAGTTATTTACAGAACAGAATTGCTTCACGAATGTGAATTGGAATTGCCGAAGCATACATTTTATGTAGATAACATTTATGTATACAATCCATTGCCATACGTAAAGACAATGTACTACATAGATGTTGATTTTTATCGTTACTTTATCGGTCGTTCGGATCAGTCTGTAAATGAGACAGTTATGATTCGTCGTATGGACCAACAGGAGCGCGTAAACAAGCTGATGGTTGACAAATATGATTTGTGGCAGATTAACAACAAAAAGTGCCGCCAGTATATGTTTAACTATTTGGAAATTATTACAACGATTACCTCCATTATGTGTATCATTTCAGGAACTGAAGAACACCTAAAAACCAAAGCTGATTTATGGGCATACATAAAAGAAAAAGATGAGCGTCTGTATAAGAAGCTTAGAAGGGGTTTATTGGGAGTTGTTATGAACCTTCCGGGTAAGGTTGGGCGTAAGATTTCTGTTGGAATATATAAGCTTGCACAAAAGGTTGTGGGATTTAACTAAGCATCAAAATGGGCATGCCGCAAAATGATTTAAGCGGCATGCCCATTCTTATGGCTAATCCTACGCATCAGCGTTGTGCTCTATATTCAGTAATTCTACCTTCAGGTCATATAACTTCTGAGAAAGGTCTACACGTGGCAGCTGTGCGAACGCGAAGCGCTTACAGCCATCCCAAAGTGTATCCTTTTCTTTTTCACAGTAATCGCGAATTTCCATAACCTTTGGAGAATGATAAATGGCTTTGCCATTCTTGATAACCGGAATAAGAAGCTCTCTCATGGTATAGGTTCCACCTGCGAGCTTGGTCTTTTTCCATGGAGCATTTGGGTCGAAAAGAACCAAGGACTTTGTCTGGTCATAGACTTCCTCTGCAAGGCAGATAAGGTCTGCTTTGATTTTACCGGTGGCATTATCATAAATACGATAAATGGTTTTGTCGCCGGGGTTTGTTACTTTTTCAATATTCTCTGATTTCTTAATCTTAGGAATGAAATTACCTTCACTATCTGAAATGGCAGCAAGCTTGTACACACCGCCGAAGGAAGGGTTGTCCTTAGATGTGATAAGGTTGGTTCCAACACCCCAGGAGGTAATGGCTGCCCCCTGGCTCTTAAGAGATTCAATCAGGTATTCGTCCAAGTCATTGGATGCAGCGATAACAGCATCTGGGAAGCCTGCCTCGTCTAACATTTTGCGAACCTCTTTTGAGAGGTAGGCAAGGTCACCGCTGTCCATACGGACGCCGTAGCTCTTTGGATGGATTCCGGCCTGGCGCATTTCTGTGAAGACGCGAATTGCATTTGGCACACCGGAATGAAGAGTGTCATAAGTATCTACTAATAAGGTGCAGGAATTTGGATAAAGCTCTGCATAAGTCTTAAATGCGGTATATTCATCCGGAAAGCTCATAATCCAGCTGTGTGCGTGTGTACCAAGAACCGGTACGTCAAACATCTGACCTGCAAGGACATTGGAGGTTCCCTTACAGCCGCCAATCATTGCTGCTCTTGCACCATAGACACCGGAGTCCGGCCCCTGTGCACGGCGAAGTCCAAATTCCATAACGCCATCCCCCTGTGCTGCATAGCATACACGAGCTGCCTTGGTGGCGATAAGGCTCTGGTGGTTTAAAATATTAAGAAGGGCTGTTTCAATCAGCTGAGCTTCCATGATAGGTGCAATGACCTTTACCATTGGCTCTCTTGGGAACATAACAGTTCCTTCCGGCAGCGCATAGATATCGCCAGAGAAGTGGAAGCCTGCCAGATATTCCAGAAAATCCTCATCAAAGATATGTAAGCTTCTTAAGTAGGCGATATCTTCTTCATCAAAATGAAGCTTCTCAATATATTCGATTACCTGCTCCAGACCTGCAAAGATGGCATAGCCGCCCTTACTTGGATTGCTGCGATAGAAGGCATCAAATACCGCCATGGAGTTGTTCCCGGCTTTGAAGTATCCCTGCATCATAGTTAATTCATATAAATCAGTTAATAAAGTAAGATTTAATGTACTCATAGTCAAATCCTTTCCTAGGTGTATGCCGCAGATATGCGACCTTGGGCTAGTGTTTATTGTAACACTTTGCCATAAATTTACAATGTTTTTTATTGCGAATTTGCATAGAAAAGGGTAAAATTTATTCATATGGAATCTTAAGTGGTTTTTACAAGAAAAATCGAGGAGGATAAAGGAGTATTATGAGTGAACAGAATTTTAATGAAGAGTACGCTGCACCGGTTGAAGAGACACCGGTAGTAGACATGCCGGAGGGGAAACAGAAGATGAAGGCAGCAACTGCAGCACTCGTGCTTGGTATTTTAGCTTTTATTACCACATTGTTTGTTGTGAACTATGTATTTGGTCTCATTGCCATTATTTGTGCAATTGTATTTCTTGTGACAAGAAGGGGACAGAAGTCGGGAAGAGCCAGAGCAATTGTTGGACTTGCGCTTGCACTTATTTCCACTGTTGGAAGTACTGTTTTGTGGGTGAATGTCTATAATTATATAACCAAGACTCCACTCACAGAGATGATGGAGGATGTAAAAACGCTTACCGGTGGCCAGATTGATCCGGGAAAGCTTGTGGACGAGGCAATTGATTCCTATGTCAATGAAGTTATCGATTCAAAAACCTTGGAGCAGGTTGAGACAATTTTAGGAAGAGATTTAAGCTATCAGTCAATTTCCGAATTTGTAGGAGAAGAGGTAACTATTGATAGAGTCATAAATTTCATGGATGGTAAAGAAATCACTGCGGATGAAGTGCAGAATGTAATGTCAAGCCTTGATGAACAGGCCCTTGTGAATGATTTGGGTGGAACTCTTACCTATGCGGCATTAGAAGGTAAGCTTGGTGAGGATTTTACTTATGATGATTTGATGGAATATGTGGAAGGTTTTAAGAAGTAAATTAGAATTTGTTGAACACTTGACTTTTGGAGAGATTTCTCATATAATACCTCTGTGTTTTATATGGAAAGACGATGACGAAGACAGTAATTTCCGCTTCAAAATCCCAGCGAGTCGGGTTGGTGTGAGCCGATATGAGTAGAGCAGAAACGAATATCACTTCTGAGTTGCAGGACCGAAAAGCTTCGTAGTGCTTGGGTTACCACAGCAAAATGCACTGAAGATGAGTAAGAACTGACGTATTTCCTACGTTACAGGGATATGTATAAGGATGCCGATGTGTGTCCCGTGCAGATGTAATTAGGTGGTATAGCGTGCGCCCGCGTCCTATTACAGGACGTGGGCGTTTTTTGTTTCGCATACTGCGAAACAAAACATTAGATGTGCACCTCGCGGAAATGAAGATTGTTGCGTTGCAACACCGCTCGGGCACACAGAATTCGCAAGCGAATTCTAATAATTATAAGTAGTGTCACTTTTTCTCCTGTTTTTGAGAAAACATAGGAGGGCATCTGGCGACCTGAATGAAGAAAAGCCGAGGTCAAGCATGGCGTCGAGGCGTTCATTATTCAGGTTGACAGATGCGGACAAAAGCTGGCACAAAAACAGGAGGAAAATGATATGTACAACAAAGTTGACACCAACATGAATTTCGTTGACAGAGAAAAGCAAATCGAGAAATTCTGGCGCGAAAACGACATTTTCAAAAAATCCATGGACAGCAGAAAAGAGGGAGAAACCTATACATTTTATGATGGACCTCCAACTGCGAACGGCAAGCCACATATCGGACACGTTTTAACACGTGTTATCAAGGATATGATTCCTAGATACCAGACTATGAAGGGCAAATATGT
>CAYMYV010000076.1:0-8995 GCA_964394775.1 uncultured Lachnobacterium sp.
ATATGAGCTGGCGCAGACCTTGAAGGAATATTGTCAGTTGATATAATCAGATATAAAAAGTAGAACAGGCGAGAGCGGAAGGCTTTCGCCTGTTTTTGCGGCAGTAGTTATTTTTGCCACAAAAATACACATAATTTGATTAATTTTTCAAAAACCATATTGATAAGTTTCCTCGTCAATGCTACCATGCATATGGCAAGAATACTCGTTAAAAGGAAAGCTGTCAAAATATGAAGAGGACCTCTTAAAGGAAAAGGAAGTCGTAATGGAAATCAGAAAAACACGAATCGAAGAATTAGATGCAGTAATGAACATATATGCCCATGCCCGCAGGTTCATGGCGGAGCATGATAATCCGACCCAGTGGGGCAACAACAAGCCATCACGTAAGCAGGTGGAACAGGATATTCTGGCCGGAAAAAGTCATGTGTGCGTGGAAGGGGACGAGCTTGCAGCAGTGTTTTATTTTGCACATGAAACGGACCCGACTTATACTAAGATATATGAAGGGCAGTGGTTAAATGACAAGGAGTATTCTGTCGTGCATCGTATTGCATCCGCTGGTACAGTAAAGGGCGCCGGTTCCTTTTGCATGAATTGGGCATGTGCGCAGTCAGAAAATGTGAAGATAGATACGCATAAGGATAATTATGTGATGCAAAATATGCTTAAGAAAAATGGATTTGTGCATTGTGGAACCATCTATTTGGAGGATGGCGAGCCAAGGCTGGCATTTCACAGGGTGTGTAATAGTAACCGCTAAGGGACAGTTTAAAAATAAGAATTAATTTGGAGAATAACATGATTAAGGTAGAAAAGCTTTCGTATTCTTTTCCTGAAAAGGATTTATATAGAGACATTTCGTTTACCATTGAGGACGGGCGGCATTGTGTGTTGATTGGAAGCAATGGAACAGGGAAAACCACTTTGGTGGATATTTTATTAAACGATGACAAGTATATGTACGATGGCAAAATCATTCGTGATATGGAAGGCCGTTATGGATATACCAGCCAGTTTGACCGGTCAGAAAAAGAACAGGACATGACCGTCTTTGAATTTCTTGCAGAGGACTTTGTGAAGCTGCAAAAAGACATGGAGGATGTCTGCAAGGAAATGGAAACGGCAGAGGACTTGGAGGTGCTGATGGAACGTTATCAGCAGATTTTGGATGAGTCTATGTCCATGGATGCAGATAACTATGAGACCAATATCCGTAAGGAACTAAAGGTTGCAGGCTTGCAGAATTTAGAAAACCTACAATTATCTGTGATTAGCGGGGGAGAATACAAGCTTCTTCAGGTGATTAAGCAGATTCTTCGTATGCCATCAATTCTTGTGATGGATGAACCGGATGTATTTTTGGATTTTGAAAACCTAAATGGTCTGAGTGACCTAATCAATTCCTATAAGGGAACGATTCTTGCAATTACGCATAACAGATATTTGTTGCACCACTGCTTTAACAAGATTCTTCATCTGGAGGATTGCGATGTGCAGGAGTTTGAAGGAACCTTTATTGAATACAATTTCTCGCTTCTTGCAAAAAAGATTGAGCTTCAGGAACAGGCTGCCAAGGAACAGGAGGAAATCGAACGTAACGAGAAGATTGTTGAGAAGCTTCGTGCTAATGCCACACGGGTTACCAGTGCATCGAGAGGAAAAGCACTTCATGCGAGAGTGTCGTACCTGGAACGTTTGGAGGCGAGAAGAATTAAGGCACCATTTGTAAATTTGCGACAGCCGAAGATTGTGCTGCCGGAGGTCGCAGACGGCATAGATGGGGCACATGTGACAGAGCAGGCAGCGGGTATTACAGCAGGGCTGCTTCAAGCAGAAGATCCGATTAGAGACGAGAAGAAGGTGGTCTTGCAGGTAAACGATTACAAAATCGAGTACGATGAAGTGCTCCTTGAAAATGTCTGCTTCGAGCTTCGTGAAGGAGAGAAGGTTGCCATTGTTGGACCAAATGGAACCGGCAAGACGACCCTGCTTTGTGATATTTATCGGAAGGGCAATCCTTTTATTTCTGTTGATGCAGATGCAACGCTTGGATTCCTCTCTCAGATTCATGGTGAGATGTTAGATGAGTCGAACACAATTTATGAAGAGATGGAAAGTATCGTTCTGGATGGAAGACCTGTCTTTGAAACGCGCGCTCAAATTGCGGAGTATCTTAAGGAGTATTATTTTGATGTGGACATGCTAAGCAACAAAATTGAAGTCTTATCCGGCGGAGAGAAGAATCTTCTTCAGTTAGCAAAAATTGCCATAAGCGATGCAAATTTGTTGCTTCTGGATGAACCAACCAGTCACTTAGATACCTATTCTCAGATTGCGTTGGAAAAAGCAATTGCGGATTACAAAGGTACGGTTCTTATGGTATCGCATGATTTTTATACGATTGCCAATTGCGTAGATTATGTTCTTTTCGTAGAAGATAAAACCGTTCGTAGGATGCGTATCCGCTCCTTCCGCAAGATGATTTATGAAAATCATTTCCGCAAGGATTATCTGGAGCTGGAGCAGAAGAAGAAAGAGCTGGAGGCTCGCATTGAGGAGCTCTTAAAAGAAAACGCATATGAAGGTGCGAAGGATTTGTGTGAGGAACTGGAAACACTCGTGGAGAAAATGAGTCGCACAATTTAAGTATCGTTCCAATCAAAAAGCTAATAAAATCCCCGGTCCTTGATACCTTAGTACCTCTCCGTCCTACGTAAGGTCGGCGTACTAATATATCAAGGATCGGGGATTATTTACTAAATATTGCGTGATACGTAATTAATTATTTAGATACAAGACGCTTATATTCTGCAATTGCCTCATCATAAGAGTGAAGACTCATCAACCAGAAATCCTTGCTGGTCAAATCAATGTCACAAAGCTTTGCAACATCTTCAACGCTTCTTACCGGAGTTTCCTTTAACATATAGTTGTATTTTTCAAGGAATGCAGGTCCTTCCTGACGGAATTTTGCATACAATCCACGAGCAAATAAGCCACCAAATGCATATGGGAAGTTGTAGAAGCCTAAGCCCGCGCTGTAGTAGTGGCTTTTGCAGACCCACATGTAAGGATGAAGTACTTCATGGTCAAGTCCATCGCCGTAAGCTTCCTTTTGAGCTTCCAGCATGAGGTTACAAAGCTCGTCTGCAAACATGAAGTTGTCAGAACGATTATCTACTACCTTAGATTCAAATAAGAATCTGGAGTAGATGTCACAGATAATCTGGGTTACATCGCTTAGCTGTCCTTCTAATAATGCGAGCTTCTCCTCGTCAGAGGCTGCATGGTCGATTGCATAGTTTACAACGATATTTTCGTTGAAGGTAGAAGCGGTTTCAGCTACAGGCATTGAATAATCCATGTTCAGTGGACGATTATCATAAATCATAAAATTGTGATATCCATGACCAAGCTCGTGAGCCAGAGTAACAATGTCACTCATAGAACCATCATAGTTGGTAAGTACGCGGAATTCTTTGGCAGATTCGATACCTGCGCAGAAGGCTCCGCCAACCTTGCCCTCGCGAGGGAAGAAGTCAATCCAGTTTTCCTCGAAGGCACGGTCCACAATTTTGGCAAGACGTGGATTTTCTGCCTCAAAGATATTCATAAGATAAGCTTTTGCTTCTTCTACCGTATATTTCTTATCGCTCTTGCCCATTGGTGCAAACAAATCGTACCATGGAAGACCATTCTCATGTCCTAAGGCTTTGGCCTTTGCGCTCAAATAGCTGTGGAAGGCCGGCATATATTCCTTCATTGCCTCTAACAGAGCATCTAAGGTGGCACGTTGCATTTTGGAACGGGATAATACCTTGTCCAATGGAGAGGCAAAGCCACGAAGCCGGCACTCTGATATATCCTGCATTTTGATGCTGTTAAGTGAAAAAGCAACCGCGTCCTTTATCTTGTCGTAGGTTGCAATTTCCGCTTCATATGCGCTCCTTCGAACCTCCGGGTCGGCATCATAAGCCATGTTACGGATGGAAGAAAGGGTAGTGGTTTCTCCCTTGTAATCAACCTTGACAGAAGAAGTAAGGTAGCTTTGCAGGTCACTCCAGGCACTTCCACCACTCATATCCATTGCACCAAGTGCTTCCTCTACATCCTCGCTTAACAGGTGCTTTGCTTCTTTCTGAAGCTCATGCAGATAAAAAGAATATTCCTTAAGTAAATCATCATCACCGATTACTTCATCAAGCTTCTCGATTGAAGCAAGATATTTCTCTACCAGCGTAGAAGCTTTGGTTACATTGTTGTATTTCTGATAGATACGTCCCATGTAAGAAACGGCTTCTCCGTCGTTGGTATTTACGCTCTGGCGAAGCTGACAATATTCTGCCAA
Source organism: uncultured Lachnobacterium sp. (assembly GCA_964394775.1). Classification (GTDB taxonomy): domain Bacteria; phylum Bacillota; class Clostridia; order Lachnospirales; family Lachnospiraceae; genus Roseburia. The sequence goes on from CAYMYV010000076.1 coordinate 4,352, forward strand.
ATCCAAAAAGGTTTTGCGGAAAGCTTCAACAGACAAGAGAGCTTCTTTAGCTGTTGTGCGAGCGTCTTTTTCGCCCAGGGTCTGTGCATAGGCATTCATGCTGTCAATCAAAGCATCTAATTGCTCGAAATCACTCTGGAATTTTGGATCATCAAATCCGGTATAGAGTACGTCTAACGACCATTTGTCATACATATGTTTTGCGTCCTTTCAAAATAAATATTTGTTTCATTATATCTCAATTTTGGGGTTTCAACAATACAACCATATATAGAAAAATAAAATATTTTAGCATTTAGTCGTTCCATTATGTTGTTTTATATAATATAATAAAGTGTCGAATTATTTTCGGGTTATTGGGAAAATTGAAATGCTAAGTAGTTATAGAGAATATGATATAGGGAAGAGAAATTGACAGAATTAGAATTATATTATAATAAATTCAATGAGGAAAAACGCTTAGATTCCAGACATGGTCAGGTGGAATTTATCACCTCCATGAAGTATATTCATAAGTATTTGAAGGGAATGGAACAGGACAAGCCTCGCGCAGAGATTAAGCTTCTCGATGTAGGAGCGGCAACGGGGCGCTATAGTGTGCCGCTGGCGGAGGAAGGGTATGACGTGACGGCAGTAGAGCTTGTGAAACACAACCTTGCCCGATTGAAGGCAAAGGGCAGCAGTGTCAAGGCATATCAGGGAAATGCTACGAAGCTAAAGCGTTTTGAAGATAATTCCTTTGATGCAGTGCTGGTGTTTGGGCCGATGTATCATCTCCATGAGCGAGAGGATAAAATTAAAGCCCTGTCTGAAGCAAAGCGCGTGGTTCGACCGGGTGGATTCATTTTTGTGGCATATATTATGAATGAGTACAGCGTTATTACCTATGCGATTAAGGAAAAGCACATCAAAGAGGGCGTCCGAAATGGAATGCTGGATGAGGAGTTCCATTGTACAAAAACAGCCAATGAGCTGTACAGCTTTGTGCGGACAGAGGATATAGAAGAGTTAAATAATGAAGTGGGTTTAGAGCGGGTTCAGGTGGTTGCAGCAGATGGAGCAGCAAACTACATCCGTCCATTTTTAAACGCTTTGGATGAAGAGGAATTCGCATATTATATAGAGTATCACCTTAAGACCTGCGAGAGAGCGGACTTACTTGGGGCAAGTGGTCATTTGGTGGATATATTAAGAAAATAAGAGTGTAACAATAAGAGGTAAGTTTTGATGAAATGGCGATTGGGCGAGAAATCGGACAGAGTGAATAACTGGCAGGACTATGATTTACGTGACTTGAATGGAATGGTAGGTCTGGCTTTGTGTCCAATGACAGAAATTAATGGCTACATGGTAAGACCGGGCTTTTATCGTATGAATGGTTCTTATCAGACAGACAGTGGAGTGAGCTTTACGATAAATTCTCACGGTGCAACCAGCTGTGAATTGCTTTTATACCATCCGCATGGTACAGAACCCTTTGCGGTGCTTCCGATTCCGGAGGAATACCGTATTGGAGATACCTATTCGATTTTGGTGTACGGACTGAAAATGCATACCTTTGAATATGCATATCGTTTTGACGGACCTAACGATCCTGCAAAGGGAATCTTTTTTGATAAAAACAACGTAATTTTGGACCCGTACGCAAGAGCGGTTACCGGTCAGCATCATTGGGGTGAGAAGCCGGAGGGCGGAAAAGACTTCGAGTACAAGGCCCGTGTAGTAAAAAATGATTTTGACTGGGGTACGGTAGGGCAGCTGAATATACCAATGGAGGATCTGGTTATTTATGAAACTCATGTAAGAGGCTATACCAAGGATTCATCCTCTGGGGTAACTGCCAAGGGAACCTTTGAAGGAATCCGTGAGAAGATTCCGTATTTGAAGGACCTTGGAATTAATGCAGTTGAGTTAATGCCGATTTTTGAATTTGATGAGATGGAAAATGCCCGCGTGGTGGATGGCGTTCAGCTATACAACTACTGGGGCTACAATACCGTATCTTTTTTTGCGCCGAATACGGGTTATTCCTCTGAGGAAGAGCATCATTATGAGGGTAAGGAATTAAAACGTTTGATTTATGATTTGAAGAAAAATGGGATTGAGGTCATTCTGGATGTTGTATTTAATCATACCGCAGAAGGAAATGAGCAGGGACCATGCTTCTCCTTTAAGGGAATTGATAACAATATTTATTACATGCTGACGCCGGACGGAAAATATTATAACTTCAGTGGGTGTGGTAACGTATTGAACTGTAACCATCCAATTGTGCGAAACTTTATTCTGGATTGTCTGCGTCATTGGGTTGTAGAATATCGTGTGGACGGCTTTCGTTTTGACCTTGCGTCTATTCTTGGACGTGACCAAAATGGTGTACCAATGGCAAATCCGCCAATCCTTGAGGCACTGGCTTTTGACTCCGTTCTTAGCAAAACCAAGCTGATTGCAGAGGCTTGGGATGCGGGCGGTCTGTATCAGGTAGGAAGCTTCCCATCCTGGAACCGTTGGGCAGAATGGAATGGAAAATATCGTGATGATATGCGTCGCTTTCTAAAAGGAGATGACGGAACTGCCAGTGCTGCAATTGTGCGTATCACGGGCTCCACAGATTTATATAATCCGGAGAGCCGTGGATATTCCGCATCGATTAACTTTATTACCTGTCATGATGGATTTACCATGTATGATTTGTATTCCTACAACCAGAAGCACAATGAAAAAAATGGATGGAACAACACCGATGGTGACAATAATGGAAATAGCTGGAACTGTGGATGTGAAGGGGAAACGACAGACCCTGTCATAAACGGAATGCGTCGCCGCTTGGTAAAAAATGCGTTTGCAGCATTGCTTTGCAGCCGTGGAGCAGCAATGTTTTTGGCAGGAGATGAGTTCTGTAACACACAGTTCGGAAACAATAATGCTTATTGCCAGGACAATATCATATCCTGGTTAGATTGGAATCGTTTGGAGAAGTATCAGGAGATTCATGATTTTGTAAGATTCATGATTGCTTTCCGAAAAGAGCATCCAATTCTAAGAAAGCGTACCGAGCAGGCGGCTTGTAAGTTTCCGCCAATCAGCTTTCACAATGGTTATCCATATAATAGCATAACTGAGTATAATACCCATATGATTGGGATTATGTTCGCAGGCCGCAACGAGGAGAATACACAGGATGATGTGATTTTCTATTGCATGAACTCCTACTGGGAGCCATTGACCCTGCAGCTTCCAAGCCTGAATAATGGAATGCAGTGGAGGGTAAAAGTAAATACTAACTGCGAATATGCGGATGAAGCAGACTTTGATGCTATGACGGAAAAACTGGGACTGAATATGGTTCGTGTACCAGCCAGAACAACGATTATCTTTGTTGCATCCTTATAATTCGTATTCCACAATATAATCTACGAAGCCCAGCAGAAAATCAGTGCTGACGCGAAGCTCCTTGGCAATGCGACATAAGGTAGCGCTGTCGGGCATTCGATATCCTAATTTATAGCCGCTGATGGTAGAGTGGCTTAGGAATACGCGATAAGCTAGCTTTTGACCGGAGTATCCCCGCAAATTCATGGCAAATTTTAGACGGTCAGCAAAATCAGGGTATTCAGTTAGAGAAATGCGGGTGACGGCTAATGATATAATTTCTGTTTTCATGCTGGAATTGTATTTAATGACCAATTGAAAAGAAAAAAGTGTTGCAGTGCGCAACACTTTTCTTATTTTCTAAGAATAATTAACCACTCATGCCAGTATATCAGCTTAACACCATCCACCATCAAGGGTGATAATCTGACCGGTCATATAGTTAAAATCCGTAGACAGAGAATAAGCAAGAGCTGCGACCTCTTCTACTGTTCCAAAACGTCCGGCAGGAATTTCTTCTTCTAAGGACTGGCGCTCCTCTGCAGAAAAACACTGGTTCATGGCGGTGTCAATACAGCCGCAGGCGATAGCATTTACCTGAATGTTACTTGGCGCAAGCTCCCTGGCAAGAGCCTTTGTAAAAGAATTCAGCCCACCCTTGCTTGCAGAATAAGCCACCTCGCAGGAGGCACCGACATTGCCCCATACAGAAGAAATGTTAATAATTTTTCCGGCGCCCTGTGACAGCATATATGGAATTGCAAGCTTGGACGTATAGAATGCAGAAGATAAATTGATGTTTATCAGGTTCTGCCATTCCTCCGGCAGCATATCATGTAATAAGCCGATATGTGAGATGCCTGCATTATTAATCAGAATATCAATACCTCCAAATCGTGCCTGAATTTCTTCGAAAAGCTTCACGACATAATGGTAGTCCCCAATATTGCCAACAGATGCAAGCACAGGAATGTGATAGTTGTTTTCCAGCTCATTTTTCAATTGAAAAAGCGTTTCGGCCAAATTACAGCAATTGATAACAAGTGCGTAGCCTTTTTTTGCAAAATGTTTTGCAATGGCACGTCCAATTCCGCGGGATGCACCGGTAATAAGTACGGTTTTCATGTATAGAATCCTCCTAATATAGAATTATTATCTTGACAACTTAATTTAGATTATTATAATAAATCTAGTAATGTATTAAAAATTGTTTTTGGCGGCGTGTGGCTCAGCTTGGTAGAGCGCTTCGTTCGGGACGAAGAGGTCGCAGGT
>CAYMYV010000077.1:0-8654 GCA_964394775.1 uncultured Lachnobacterium sp.
AAAAACTCATATAATGCTGAACGTAAGTTACCTACGTGCATTCTACCCGTTGGGCTTGGTGCAAATCTTGTTCTAACTTTGCTCATTTTTTTCTCTCCTCTTATCTATAAGTGCATTAAGTAGCACCTTGGTATCCTATAAATGCCAAGTAATTATATACCAGATTTCTCAATTTATCAATATATTTGTGGTATAAGAAAACCGCCGTAAAATGCAATTCTTAAGTCGCCAGCATATGGATTTGACACAATCAGGGTTACAGTCATTTAATCGTTTTCAGCCTCCGATTCTGACTCTTGGTGTAAAACTATGGTTTTACCTTCATAGTCAAAAACATTATCTGTTTCAATTGTTAGATATAATAAATCATCTTTTATTTCGCAGCTTGCATCCCAAACGATTGAATCCTGCGTTCTACCCTCACCAATGTTCGGGTCACAAATTTCCATGCCACTACCATCATTTGCGTGAGATACAACATACTCATATGTTGTTCCATCAATCTCAATTATAGCTTTGTAAAAATTGCCAGAGCTTACGATATATACATACGGTTCCTCCGATATCCATGAATTTTCATAATCAAAGTATCTCTTATAACCACATCCCATAAAACTAAATATCACACTTAGTAAAATGATACCTAGTCCCCAATAACGAAAATAACTTTTCATCTTACCACTTCCTCCTTCTTATATTTTCATACGATAATTCTATAAAAAAATAATTTTTTTGTCAAACAACCCTTTGAGGTAGTATTCGAGGCAGCAAAAAATGCCGACCAAAGCCGGCATTTTACATTCTTTTCTTTAATCAAATGAAGGGTTAAATGCATAATAATTCTTGCAATCCAACTGTTCCTGATACATACGAAGTGCTTCGCCAAAGCGCTGGAAATGGTTGATTTCACGCTGGCGGAGGAACTTGATTGGCTCTGCGACCTCTGCATCTTTTACAAGACGAAGGATGTTATCATAGGTGGTACGTGCTTTCTGCTCTGCAGCCATATCTTCAAACAAATCTGTGATAGGGTCACCCTTGCTCTGGAACTGTGTAGAGCTAAATGGTACACCACCAGCAGCCTGTGGCCAAATACCACCGGTGTGGTCGATATAATATTCGCCCAGACCGGATTCCTTTAATTCTTCTGCGCTACAGCCCTTTGATAATTGACGAATAATGGTAGCAACCATCTCAAGATGTGCCAGCTCCTCTGTACCTATGTCTGTTAGTAAGCCCGCCACTCTGCGGTTATCCATCGAATACCTCTGAGACAGGTAACGCATGGATGCGCCCAGTTCACCGTCCGGACCGCCATACTGGCTCATAATGAATTTTGCCATAGCAGGGTTTGGTCTGGTAATGTTAATCGGATATTGTAATTTTCTTTCATAAACCCACATACTATCTTACTCCTTCCCAAGGTAATGGCATATCTGACCAGGTCCATTTATCATACATTGCAGCAGATGTGGCCGTTAATGGTCCGAAGCTTTCCTCGAATTTTTTCTTTGCTTTTTCATACATTTCTACTGCTTCCTGAAAATACTCGAAGGCTTCCTTATCTTCTGGATGTGTGTCAAGATATAATTGCATATCTACTACGCAAAAGGACAACATTTGTACCCATTCCAGCATCTGTTTTCTGTTCATCTTTTAGCCCCCCTTCTCATGGAACCATAAAAAGGTTTTTCCAACTCCGGAAAAAGAGTTCCTGCTTTTAGAGCTCTCGCCGGTTCATATAGCTCTTCCATTTTTTGCCATGGAACATAAGCCATACCAATTGCCCAATGTCTGCAATTGTCTTGTGAACAGTTGTCTTGTGAACACATTTCTCTTCCATGTGTCATTGGCATACTGCTCTCTTCGGAACATTTTGTACAGTTTCGCATATTTTCCATACATATTTCTCCTGCTTCATTTATACAATATATGTTATGCTTAGAAAAAAAGAGTGTGCTTATTTGCACACTCTATCCAATCCCTCTATTCAATTCTTCTACCTTCGCCATAATGGTACGTACCTGTTCTGCTTTACTGCCCATTTTGTCTATGTATTTTTCAACCTCAGCTTTCATATCGTCAATGGCATTTAGGTTGTATTCAATTCGACTACGCAGCTTCTGACGGCGTGAAAACAGGTCATGCTTTACCTCAACCATCTCTCTTGGGTCGACAATTGCATTGGCATAGTTTAGCCATACCTTTGCATCATATAGATTTAAGCTATGCAGGAGGCGAACCAAACGTCCATTAAAATATTCCAAATCCTCGTTTGCCTGCTTGAACTTTTCCCGTTCCTTAGAGGCTTCTATGTACTGCTCATAATTATAGGTAAGCTCTAATGAATTGTTTACATGAAAACGCTCGCAGGTGTAATCAACTGCATTTTTGATATTTACATACTTTAGCTTCACACGGTTTTCTAAGAAAATGGCACGATTCAGATTCAAATCACATTTTCTAATTTCTCTTGCGCAATCCTGGGTTCGAAGGATGATGTATGAGCCAATTAGGGTAGCGATAAATGCCACGATAATAATAGGAAGAAAATTCCACTGTAGCATAATGGATAGCACAGCAACGACTGCCGCTGTTCCGCCACACAAATACATCAGTGTATAGGATAGGCTGCGCAGACGTTTCTGCTCTTCGGTTCTATCGCTGCGAAGAACACTCCATTCCACCTTCTCACCCGCCAGACGATTCATATCTCTCTTAATGGCATCCAAATAAGTCTCATTTGACTTTAAGCGCTTGATAATATCCGGAATCTCTGCCTCTAGCTCATCCATCTGGTTAAAGGTCTCATCGGATATCTTATGCTCTGCGTTTAGATAATCATTGAGTGCCTTGTTCAGCTTAGATACATTGGTTGCCACATCTACAAGCAGGTTTTTCTGTTCTCCTTCTAGTCCCTCAACGATACTAATATCATTGAAGTAAGCAGTCACCTGCTCGTATTCCTTGCGAACATCTTCCATCTCGTGCGAGATTTCAATCATCTGCTCGCAAAGCCCGATGACATAATTGTTAATCGCTTTTGGCTCTGTCAACTCTACCGGCTGGATGTTCTCTTCGATAACCTCAACTGATTCTTTCTTTTTTCTTCTAAATAAATCTAAAAAAGACATACTTAAATCCTACAAATTCTTCTATATTCTTCTTTCCAATTAAAAATAATATTGGAAATTGCTTTCTGATACTCTGACTTTCTGCCGTTTACATTCATCATGGCAATAGCCTCTAGCTTGTTCTCAAATTCCTTGGTCACTTCGCTTCGACTGGCGACAGATAATTCGTTCTTAATGCGTGTAGCCTCCTCCTCACTCAGTCCGTTTGCACTGGCGATAGAAGCAAATTCCACCTCATCCTTTAAGCAGCGACAAGCCATTAATGCTTCTTTTAAAGACTCTTCATTACCATTTAAGGAAAAAGCCTTCTTATAGCAATGCACTGCTTCCTGGAACAAAAAGAGTCTTGCATAAGCAGTTCCGAGATTATGCCAGATGTTCCCTATCAGCTGTGGCGATTGCATTCCGGCGTCGTTGGATTCTAAAAGATTCTTGTATTCGTATATACTGCTTAAGTATTTTTCCTTTTCCATAAGACGGTCCGCACGTACCTTGTTACATTCAAAGTCAGACTTCTCTTCCATCTCACGAATCAAAGCTACGATTGCTCTTGTGGTATCCTTTGGGCAATAGCCGCATTCCACCAGAATCGCTGACACATATTCAGACAGACGACCGTCCATCCTTTGAATGTCTCGCAGTCGTTCTGCCAGTTTTTCATTTTTCACCTCTTTGCCAATCCAGGTGCATAACTCCTCAGTCATGAAATCTTTTTCCAGAAGATATGTGTTGTTCTCGATGTAATAACACAGCTCCTCCAGGGAATAGACATTCCAGGAAATGCCCTCGATATAGTACGGCAAAGCAGCTATCGGCTGATTACAAAATAATATTTCGCCCATCTAAATATCTCCATTACATGGTCATGGTATATCTCCAGACCTTATCCGTACTTCTGTATATTTCTCCAAATCCCAAATCACGTATCTTGACTTCTATCTTCTCATCCGACACCGGTGTGGCGGTAATGCGAAGTCTTGTAGTTCGGTCTGGTCTGGTTGGTAAATCGGTCAATTCTAAGGTTTCAATTACAGCTTCACGGCTGTTTGGAAGCTGCTTCCAGAAGTCAATCTCTCCTGTTCCGGAAAGAATCACTTCACATTCTCCTTTGGTTTCAAACCAGTTCTTTCCTGCACTTATCAAGGTGTAAAACGACAAATCGCCTCTGTCTCTGATTTTTAGGCTGAGGTTGAATTTCATCTCATTTTCACCCATATAGATGCAGTTCCAGTTCTCATTATGGTCTCTCAAAAAGCCTGCATAGCATGCGCCCTTGGAATACAGGTTATTGCCCATAAATACACGCCTTCCGCGACAGATATAGGTAAGGGAATTCTTCATCCAACCACCTTCAAAGCCTTCTCCCACCAGATATACCGTAGTAATAATCTGGTTTTCAAATGCCTTCTGCACCAGCTGCATGAATTCCTCATCCTTGTTGTCCTCCAGCGGCATCTTAATGCTTTCCTTGATAGAAACCACCTGCGGCGTCGTTCTGGTGTTACGCTTCAAGCCATAATAATGAACGTTTCGCCCATCATTTTCAAACAGGTACACATCATGAATCCACAAGCTTTCCTGCTGACTTAATGCAAAATAGTAAAAGCTTTCCTTATGGTCAATCACCATGAACTGCTCTGGCAAAAGACCAAGCTTTGGAGCTATCTTCCAGAAGACTTCCATGTTGGTGCGTGATAATCGCTCCACAGATAAAATAAGTCTGTCACATCCGTTTGCATTTCCCAGCTTCTGTGGAAGGTCCATGACTTTTTTCAAGAAAAGTGCCAAAAGCTCCCATGCCTCATAGCTTTCATCCTCTATACGGATGTTTTCTCCATTTACTGCACGTTTTAACAGAGAATCCACACAAATCACTTCCGAGGTTTTAGCCATTTTGCGGGCATCATCCCCGTAGTACCACTGTCCAAGATTCTTTCTCTTCGCCAAAAGCGTTGGAATCTGGTAGTACTGGCTGCCTGCGATGGTGCTTACCGTTTCTGGTTCATCCATATTCAGTTTATAATAGCTAATCATCGCATATCGGTCGTTGATATCAATACCGATATAGACCTTGTCTCTTCTTGATTCCATGAGTTCCTTTTCCTGCTATCTACTCTCTCTCGAAAGGGTCATAGCTAATTATTTGATCATCTAATGGTATCTTGTGTTGCTGTAACAACTTACAATTTTACAACAGCTTGAAAATGCTTCGTGTGACCTCGTTGTATCCTGAATACTGCTTCATAGCATGATACAGCTCCTGTTCCTCCTGCAACGTATTCGATATCAACATCTGATTCAGCAGATTGTATCTGCTTTCGTCCTTCTTGTTATATACGTCATTGTTTACGATACGGCTGCTTTCCGTTACCTCAATCTCATTTGCATATTCTTCACTGATGTAGTACTGCACTGCCTCACCAAAGAACATCACAAAGGCTTTTACAAAAATACCATCATAAACATCTAACATATCCTCTTTGATAAAGTTCTCGCCATCCTCGTCGCGGCTGTAATGTAACATCACATGGCTGTGAGGATTGGTACGATATTCCAAAAATACCTTGTCATACAAATGATATTTGAGTACCAGCTCCTGATTGAGACGTTTGTAAAATGCAAAATGCATATTGCGTCTTGTGTACTCTGCCAACAGCTCGTCCTCAATTGCAAACTGACGATCCGTTATATTTGGAAGCTCAGAATATTGTCTGAGTAATGCCAATTTGCAGGCATCGTTTAGTTCTAAATCGTATATGTATCTCGCCTGTATCAGCTCAAAAATATCTACATCCAGCAATTCATTATCCACAAAATAACGATGTGCACATTCTGTGACATAAGCTAATGTGATATAATCCTTACCTCCAGCTTCGTAGAAATATGCAAACACCGGCATACATTCCGCTATCTGATTCTCTGAATAAAGTGCCTGCACCAGAATGCGCTCCGACAGCTCAAACAAATCAATCTCATATTCCTTCGCCACGCTCCAAAGCTTTAGCATATCCTTTGTTGAACCACTAAAATGCTGACTCAAATAAGCGAGCATCTTATCGTTGTATTTTTTCGCACGGAATGCGGTCGCCGACAGACGAAGCAGGAATTCATCCTCTTCATAATCTGTCCTGCTAATCATATAGCTTGCCAAAGCTACCTTTGCGGCAGAGCCAATCTGATCAATGCCGTATTCCATAACCTTTTCATAGGCAAAATCAAACAGGTGATTCTCTACCAGAAGCTCCATTGCAAAACGTCTTGTGGATTCTTCCATCTTGCTATAATCCGCCTTGGTCAAATACTCTTCTATCATGCCATCATAGGCATTCACCTGATAGAAACGTAAAATTTCCGGCAGCAGCTTGCATTTATACTCAATGCTGATTGCATCAGAGAACATCAGTATTCTAAAATGCTCTTTGTCCTCTGGTGCAAAGGTCAAATAATTTTGTCTTGTATCAAAATAAGAAATCAGGTATGGAAGCTGATGTGGCGCATGCTCCATACATTTTTCCAGATATTTGTGGGCATCCATCAGGCTCTGAAGCTGATGCGCGATACTTCCTGCGGTATAACGCTGTCCCTTTTCATCCTCAAAAAGAATGACATATTCCTGCGAATACAGCTGGAAATATGCGGTATTTTCCGAAATCGGCACAATCTGCGGGTCCCTCATCTGTCTCTGATAGATAATCGCGCGGACCATTTTCTTATCAAATACCACAACCTTGTGTGTGAAAATGATATAAGAAAGTGCCCTTGCAATCTCTCCATTAATCACACCCAAATCAAGCATATCATCATAGACAACGGCCAGATTGTCATCCATATGACCTGCAAGAATCTGTTCCATAGCAAACTTGCCCATTGCACGGCAATAGCTCTGGTACACACTTGGATTAGTGGTTTTTGACGCAATAATATTGTTATACAGTACTGCCATCTTCTTATATGGAAGACCACAATCGTACTGGAAATACATCTGAATAATCTTTGGAACAGGAACGATTTTGCGCTCGTCCATGGACAACAAATATGCCTCATACAGACTGGTAATACGCAGCTCCAGCTCAATTCCCATCTCAAACCAATGATGATATTTGTTATCAAACTGCTGTCCCTTGATGAGATAGCTGCATATCACACCCAAATATTCCGGTTTTGGATTTGCCTCATAAGCCGCACAAAGCAAATCGTATAATACCGGCTTAAAGGATTTCTCCGTTTCCATAATCTGGAATATCTGGATTGCAATATCCTTGGTAATGGCACGATGACGCACCGCCCAGCGAAGCACACGAATCTCAAAATCCTCCAGCTTGGTCAACAGATATGGGTCCTGCCAAATCAAATAATAGGCTTCCAGATACAGATATGGCGAAGAACAGCCTTTCATCACCCAATATTCAATGGATTTTAACTTCAAGGCATTGTTATTAAAGTACTGCTCCTGTAAGAAGGTCAGTACCCAGAATAACAGCACAGAATCCGGATTCTCATGGAAAATGCCTTCAATCTCCTTGGTTAATCGGTCCACATAGGACGGCTCACGTTCAATCAACGTCATGATATAGAGGTAATAGCCCCACACCGGCGACTTACGGTCAAGCCACTCACGCTTAAACTCGTCCAGAATCCACTCTGCTTCCTGACGTTGTCTATTAATAATCAAGCATTGTGCTTTCATCAGCACATGCATTGGCTCTTCCGGTTCTAACGCATGCAGGTGATTTAAAATCTCAATGGTTTCATTTGCCCAAACACCTGTCACGATGCGTTTTAAGCGATATGCCTGATACAACTCCATGATACCGGCCAGATATTCTTTTTTCTGAAGATATTCTGAAACAGTTTCATTTGCAGCTGCATCGTTGTTCGCAGTAGTATTATTGCCACTGGTTCTGTCTGCACCATTCAATATCGTCCCGGCCTTTGCCATAATCTCAATGGTTTTGGTCTCATACACACTGGACAGTACGATTCTGGCAAAATTCCTACCTGCATGAAGTGCACTTACATCAATAAAAAACTCAAAGGTATACACACTTCCGATAAAGTCCTCGGAACGAATCTTTTTCTTCTCGATTCGCACAAAATCCCCATCACAAGTGGCATTAATCTCGATATATCCCCAATTATCCTTCTTTATCTCAACACTTTCCTTCAGTGTCTCCGTCACATCGTAAAATTCGAATTGTGACTTATCTATAGAAAAAGCAATCTTATGTTTTTTACGAATTCCAATTAAGAATTCTTCCATATTCTGATTAGAAGGCTTTGCAGCAATAATTCCACGGTAAATCATGCTCTCCTTAATCTCATTTGCCTTAATGACATTGGAAAAATTCTTGTGATAAAACAGCTGGAATGCCTCGCTCCAGTTGGACTTGGCAAGCTGTGAAAAATCATACAAATTCTTTACGGTTCCAATAGAGGTATCCGCATATTTCTTGGAAATGGACGCACAAAAAGAAAGACTGATTTCATTTTGGTTGCAAACAACTACAAAATCTCCCTTTT
>CAYMYV010000078.1:0-8527 GCA_964394775.1 uncultured Lachnobacterium sp.
GTTTCAGAATTTGGGAATTAAGAAGGATGTATAACGAATTTATTTCAAATTGATTTTAATAAAATTGATTTGAATTAAATTATTTATGATAAAATTTTGTAGAAGTATGTAATGCGTCCTTACAATTTACTGAATTACGATTATAATAATCTAAAATCAGTGAATTTGGAGGCGCATTTATGTTTATTGGCAGAAAAAAGAATTATAGCCTTTAAATGATCTATATGCCTTCGGATAAATTGATTTTGGTTATAGATGAGTTTCCATTTATGGCGAGTGAAAATCCTTCCATAAAAAGTATGCTTCAACATATAATAGACCATGAGTGGAGAGAAAAGAAGAGTATGAGCTGATGAGAGAAAGAACGATCATTTTTCCTGATAGCAGGAAAACATTTTTCTATGCATTCAGCAAAGATGGCTTTACGGATTGGGTGAAGGAGAATGCCCCAAAAGAAGAAGTAACCTTAGTGGATATTGATGATTTATTTGTACAGTTTTAACCAAGGAGAACCCATATGAATTTTGAATTAACCGCATCCATGATGTGCGCCGATTTTGGACATCTGGAACAGGAAGTAAAGACATTAGAAGAAGCAGGAATTGATTCCTTCCATATTGATATTATGGATGGACGTTACGTGCCTAATTTTGCCATGTCATTAAATGATATGCGCTACATACGTTCTGCAACGGACAAGCCATTAGATGTGCATTTGATGATTGAACATCCTCGTACGCATATTGATTTGTTTTTGAAAAGTTTGAAAAAAGGGGATACAGTGTATATTCATCCAGAAGCAGAATATCATCCTTCTACCACTTTACAGAAGATTATCGATGAAGGTCTTACTCCGGGAATTGCAATCAATCCTGGGACAAGTGTGGAAACAGTGATGGAGATGCTTCGCATCGTGGATAAGGTATTAGTAATGTCTGTAAATCCGGGAAATGCGGGACAGATGTATCTGCCATATGTTGGGCAGAAGGTGGACCGACTTCTAGCTTTGCGAGAGGAGATGGGCTTTCAGCTTATCTGGGATGGCGCATGTAGTGCGGACAAGATTTTGGAATTTGCACCTAAGGGAGTGGATGGATTCGTACTTGGTACAACGCTCTTGTTTGAAAAAGGACGTTCCTACAAGGATATTTTGGCAGATATTAGAGCCTTGAAATTATAGGGATAAGAATATGTGATTGAGGCGAGATTATGAATTATGCGATTGTTTTATCTGGTGGTACAGGCACACGTCTTGGACTAGATATTCCAAAACAGTATTACGAAGTAAATAACAAGCCGATTATAGGATATGTTATTGATACATTAAATCAGAGCCTAGAAGTGGATGGAATCATAATTGTTGCAGCTGCTGAATGGCAGGATTACCTTCTGCAGCAGATGAAGGGTAATCGCAAATTCCTTGGGTTTGCGTTGCCGGGAGAGAACCGTCAGATGTCCATTTACAATGGTCTGTGCTTTTTAAAAGAGCAGATGGAAAAAACAGGACATGAGAATGAGGGGGATGTGGTGCTGATTCAGGATGCAGCTCGTCCGAACACTTCTTTGGAACTTATCGAGAGATGCCTTGTGATTCCAGATGAGGTCGATGGGGCTATGCCAGTTCTTCCAATGAAGGATACCGTGTATCTGAGTCGCACAGGGGAGAAAGTGGACGAACTTCTCAATCGTCAAGAGATATACGCGGGACAAGCACCAGAGTGCTTTCGTTTCCTAGATTATTTGAAGGCGAATGAGGCGCTTCTTCCGGATAAGATATTGCAGATAAATGGTTCTACGGAACCAGCAATTCTAGCGGGGATGAACATTAAGATGATTGCCGGAGACGAGAAGAATTACAAAATTACAACAGAAACGGACTTGAAGCGCTTCTGCAGACGTGTTTCTGAAACAATGTAAGGAAGTTGAGTAAAATGAAGGCATATGTATTAGAAGGAATTCATCAATTAGAATATAAGGATGTTCCAACGCCGAAGCTACAAGCTGGTGAGGTTTTGGTCGAGGTTTGCGCGGCGGGAATCTGTGGTTCAGACATCCCGCGTATTTTTACCACAGGAACCTATCATTTTCCAACAATTCCAGGACATGAGTTTTCGGGAAAAGTCGTGGCTGCGGCAGATGCATGTGGAGAGGCTTGGATTGGAAAAAGAGTTGGAATCTTTCCGTTGATTCCATGTAAGGAATGTGCTTCATGTGTGACTGAGCAGTATGAGATGTGCAGTAATTACAACTATTTGGGCTCAAGATGTGATGGGGGTTTTGCAGAGTGTGTAGCAGTACCAGTCTGGAATCTAATTGAACTACCAGAGAGGGTAAGTTTTAAAGAGGCGGCGATGCTAGAGCCCGCTTCTGTTGCATTGCATGCGGTACGGAGATTGCATGTAGAGGGTGTCTCATCTGTGCTTCTGTTGGGACTTGGTACAATTGGTATTATCATTGCACAGTGGCTTAAGGTGTATGGAATTCAGACGGTGATTGCAACAGGCCATAACGCCATGCATGGCGAGATGATGAAGCGAGTTGCATCTTCTGAATATGTGTATTGGGATGTGTTGGAATGTTCCATAGATGAATGTGAGAATGGAACGAGTATAACAGAGAAGATTCTCGCTTTGACCGGCGGAACTGGTGTAGATGCGGTATTGGATTGTGTTGCTACTTCTGAATCAATAGCAGATGCGCTTGCTTGTGTAAAACCAGCTGGACAGATAGTGATAGTTGGGAATCCAAAAGGTGATATCGCTATTGATAAGAACATTTACTGGAAGATTCTTAGAAAACAGCTTCGTGTAACAGGAACATGGAATTCTTCCTTTACACATTCGCCAGAGGACGATTGGAATACTGTGCTTAAGGAATGTGAAGCGGGCAATTTACATTTGGAAGAGTTGATTACTCATGCATTGCCGTTTGATGAATTATACAAGGGACTTGAGATTATGCGAGATAAATCAGAGTACCGTAATAAGATTATGATATGTAGAGAATAAAGGAACCACCACGGAATTGACCCCGTGGTGGTTTCTCTTTATTTCATATTCACATATTGTACTAATAATTTCTCCTTCAAAGCCAGAACCCGTACTTTGATATCAATTATCATATTAGAAGTCGCAGTGTCGGCATGATGATTTAGTTTTTTAATATAAGTCATGAGTTGATCTTTGTCACAGGATGACAGTAGTGCGTATTCTGCATTAGCCAAATCATTTTCAGCCTCCTTTTTCCACTCAGCTAGCGTATCTGTGATAGAAATGATAGCAGATCCCTTTGCCACAAGTACGGAAGAAGTGGCATCAGTTGGGTAGATATCAACTAGTGTATGCGCTTGCTGGAAACACAGTGCCAGGTGAGGTTGTTGCCATGCGTAGCAGATAATAATACCATCTTTTTTGATGAGTCTTTGAGCCTCTTTTACGATGGAATACGCTTGTTTTAGGAGCACAGAACCATTGATGATTACGATGTCAAAGTTGTGGTCAGCAAGATTGGTGTCATCGTAATCGGATGCTAACAGAGATAATTTAGGTGCTTGCTCCACGAGAGATATCATATCCAGCCAGTAGTTGTTACTACCATTTCCAATAGAATCACACACGCAGCAAAGCGTAGACTGTTCATGAAACTTGCCAATGATGGATGCAAGATGGTAGCTTAGTCGACCATTGGAGCAACCTAATTCCAGAACCTTTACTGGGAGCGCGGTCTTAATAAGTTGAGCAGACAGTAAAGAGTCTATAAGGAAGAGGTCTAAAGCGTCATTAGGAGCATGTCCTTCCTCAAATAAGTTGGAATAGGTCTGTAGTAAGTTACTTAAATACAGAGGTAAGGTCATTTCGTTGTTTTCTGAGTGTAACGGAATGCGACTTTTATTTTCTAGAAAATTATTACAATCAAGCAAGGGTTTTGTTTCATTGTCGTTCTTGTAAACAAGGACATTGTTTTCTCTTCTAATTTCTATCATTTATTCGTCTCCAAATAGCATCAAATATAATCGAGCAACAATTTTTTCCATGTCGAAGTGGCTGACACAGTGGTTGTATGCTTCTATGGATTTGTGTTCTAGGTCTGGATCATTACATAATCCTAAGAGCATTTTTGAAAAAGCAAGTGGATCATTGATGGGACAAGTCTTTCCGCATCGCCCAAAGTTAGTGGCTTCCTCCCATGCGTCAATTTGAGTGGTAGCAATGACACATCCACTACTTAGGGCTTCTGCAATGACATTTGGAGTTCCACCTTCTAGTACGGAAGATAATGCAAAAATCTTAGATTTTAAGTACATCTCTTTTAAGCATGCTTTATCACTAATTGGTCCAGTAAATACAATACGTTCTTTTAATGAAGGGAAGCGTTCAAAGTAATGCTCTATATAAGATTGGAAATCAGGAGCAATACTTCCCACTAAATAAAAGCTCCAATCGGGAATCTGTTCTGCAACCATAGCAAAGGCTTCAAGCATGATGTGGTTTGCTTTTTGTGGGCTTCCAATTCGACTTACCGTGAGAATTATATTCTCTTTATTGGAGTAGGAAGGGAATTTGTTTTGGGAATCGAAACTGTAGTATCCATTCTGTATGTGCTCTATTTTCCAAGGCCATTTCTCGTTTAGATACATTTGTGTGGCTGTGCAAGATGTGGCAAGGACATCGCAGCATTTCATAAAGGATGAGATAACAGGATGACTCCACATGATTCTATCCATCCATGGGCTGTTTGCGTCAAGTCCATCGTAGATTTTTCCATTTGGATTGAGCTCTTTGTATAATTTGGCAATTCCGAAGTTGGCATTATAGAAGCCTCTTAGAATGAGACAATCAATGTTTTTGGCATGCTCTTGTATGTATTGTAATTTCTCGATTTCAGTGCCGGTTGGAAGGATGTCGGTTTTCACGCCTTGAAGATATTGGTCAAGGTAAGGCCATTCTTCATTCTTGGCGCCTACAAAGGTGACGTCACAATTATGATTTTTATAAAGTAGATAAGGGATTAGTCCACAATCCTTTAAGAATTCGACGTTACTCCAACCACGGTTGTAAGGAGCCATTGCGACTACAGTTTTCCTTTTTGTGTTATTCATATCATTACAATACCTTTGCATATAGTATAAATTGCCTATGTTCAGTATATCTTATCAGAAGTAAGTTTTCAATTAAAACGTAGTTGCGTCTTATGAAATGGAGCATTATGAAGAGAATAAAATTGGCCCTTAGGAGCAAGAAGAGGTTTATGTCTTAGGATATGGCATAGATGAAACCAACCAACCACTAAGACAAAAATGTCAAGAGTTTGCCGAAAGCCGCGCAAAGCTTGCAAGACTCGACGGAATCGAGTACATTTACAAGAATCACACTCCGACCCAGACACAGAAGTTTTTGACGCTGGCGAAGAAGTATGATTTAAAGACCGGCTGTGGCTCGGATTTTCATGGAGAACATGTAAAGCCGGATGTGGCGTTGGGGATGAGTTGGGACGTGTCGTTAGAATCAGAGTGTCAGCTGATAGTGTAAGCCTTGTATGAATTAACAGAATGAAATAAATAGAAATAAGAAAGAAAAACAAATCAGGAGCGGGATTCCTTTCCCACTCCTGATTTTTTATGGTTTACAGCAATTGTAACACGCTTCCTCGGTTCGAAGTTTGTGTTTTAATGCTTTCACTAGCATGTTTAATAATGTTATCTGCACTTTCTTCCACCATTTTCTCGGCATCCTCTTCGCGGATATTACCGAGCTCGATACGAATATAGTTAATCTCGCTTGTGGTTGAAACGCGGTCCGCCGGACTAAGTACATTGGAGGCTGCGTTGGTGCATAACTGAATGCTTCGATTTAGCATGGCATTGATACGGGCGTAACCATCGTTTGAGATAGAGAGGATGGCGCCGTCGATGTCCATTTCGCTTGCTTCGTAAAGGGATGCTACATTGGAGTAGGCAGCATCGGTGTTTTCTTTGGCGATTGCTGCGATAGCATCTGTGTTGTTGTATTGTGTGTTAATGCTTGTCAATTCGAATTTCATCATATACATTCCTTTGTGCTTTTTCTCCCCTGACACACTATATATCGTTCATTTTGGTGAAAAAGATTAGATGAAATTGTAATAATTTGAGAAGATTACGTAAATATATAGCATAATTTCATACGAACTGTACATACTCATACCATAGCTTGGCATATAAAAGGAGAGTCAAATTATGGTAAAAACAGACGTAAGTCAGGATACAATAGAGTTACTTAGAGAATGTGATGCGGGATGTAAGATGGCCATCGATAGTATGGAACAGATTAGTAGATATGTGACAAACGACCAGTTAAAAACGCTTATTACAAAATACAACGGAGCACATATTAAGCTGGAAGAGGATATTCATAGAATGCTCAACAACATTGGAGCGGAAGGACAGAATCCTAGCCCAATAGCGAAAGCAAGCTCATGGCTTCAATCTGAGATTAAGATGAATATGAACGCTGATTCTAAACAGGCAGCAAGTCTTCTGACTGACGGCTGTAACATGGGAATCAAATCACTTTGTGAATATAAGAACGCCTACAAAGCAGCCGATGAAAAAAGTGTAGCGCTTTGTGAGAAGCTCTGTGATGCAGAAGCACATATGGTAGAAGAGCTACAAGCCTTCCTATAAAATTTATCAAGTAAAATCTAGACATACCCGCAGCGATAGCCCTTGCTCCACGGACGTATTACACCCGGCCGATAGAGGTTTCTTCGGTGATACCGTATGTGTCTGGACTAGAAAAACAGGTAAGGAATTTAATTATTTATATAACGTAAGAAATGAGGGATTTCCTATATGAAATCCCTCATCTTATAAGCCTTATATAAACTAAATTACTTATTCAATTTTATAACCTCACATCGAGCATCATGCCCGAATAAACCGAAGCATTGTAAGGTGCTGCCCAGGTCCTTCCCGGGTTCTTATAAGCTACAACCTTCTTATTTACATAATTCATCGGGTTAATAGCCACATGATCTGCTTTTGCACCAATGGCATTTTTGAATCGTTTCAGTGTAGCAAAGGTGCTCTCAGAGCGTTCCGGAGTAATGGCCTCACTTAAGATATTCTTATCCAAAGAGATGGAGCCATTCTCTGCAACCATAAGTCCGATTTCTTCCAGACTGTCCTTGCGTACTCGTGCAAGAGAACTGATTTCTCCATACAGCTTGTTGGTGTCTCCGGTAGCACTTGAGGAAGAGCTCTCTGCAATGCTTAGAATTCCGTTGAAGGCATCTACAAGAGACATAACATTGTCAGCTACCGCGTCGGTGCTGGTTTTAAAGCTAATGGTTGTTGGTGT
This sequence comes from uncultured Lachnobacterium sp., assembly GCA_964394775.1. Taxonomy (GTDB): domain Bacteria; phylum Bacillota; class Clostridia; order Lachnospirales; family Lachnospiraceae; genus Roseburia. Next base: position 7,338 of record CAYMYV010000078.1, read on the forward strand.
ATTTTCTTCGGTAGGACTCTTCAGAGTCAGCTCGAAGGTATTATTAATCGTAAATGTATTCGAAAGCGAATGCTGCTCTTCTCCATTTAAATAGAAGAGAGAATTCTCTGGCAAATGAGCTACCTTATGGATTCCAAGCAGGTCCATAGCCTTAATCGATTCGGCACTGGTGCCCGGAGCAATATCAAAAAGATAGGCTTCGGCTTCGCTGATACCGGTCTGGATAGAGGTCAGTGCCAAAGCACTCGTTCCTGCACCGCCGGTGTTTGCGTTGCCACTACGGATGGTTGCGGTAATTCCCAATGAAGAATGGTTCACAAGGTTTGCCAGCTTCTTCATGATATCCAGATTACTTTCACCTTGGTTTACGTTAAACTGGAATTCATAGGAGGAACTATTGGTGTTTAAGTCGAAGGAATAAGCACCGGGAATGAAGGACAAAGCGTCATTCTTTAAATAATTACCCACGTTAATCTGTGGAGAAGACAAGCTCTTGACTTCTATATTAAAAGAATCAACAGCGGTATCCTCCTTGCCGTCGCCGATATAGTTAACTCCAACAGTATCGTCATCACTGGATACAGCTACCTTCTTGCGGAAGGAGTCCTCAAAGCCGCCGTAGCTGTCGGATAACGAAGCAACCACATTCTGAATAGCCTTGGCATTTTCCTTAATGTCAATGGCATAGCGTGTGGCTTCATCCTCATTGCTCAGCTTGTACAGAGGAGATTCTTTATTTGTTTTAACCATCTGGTTGTAAATTTTGCGCAGATCGCTCTTCTTATGTGAGTCATAGCGCGATGGACGATTATTTCCATACGTGGACAAATAATAAGCATAGGCATGACCAATCCTTGCCACAGAAACCCCTCCTTTCTTCCTTGATATACGCGAAGGCAAAAGTGAGCGATGAACGCGCCCGCGAGCTTGAAAATCCTTGGATTTTCAAGCTTTTTGCCGTAGCCTCGCATATGGGGGCATACTAAATCCATTTATACATTTATATTATAATCCCACAAAAAGCAAAAAACAACTACTATTTAATAAGAAGAAACGCTTGCAACCTACTAGATTTAGTGGTACAGTAATAAAGCAAAACTAGTTTTAAAAAAGTGTTGACGCGAAAAATAGATTATGCTATATTAGTTAGGCTTAGAAGTAGGTCTTTTTTTTATGCCCTTTTTTAGGGC
>CAYMYV010000079.1:0-8451 GCA_964394775.1 uncultured Lachnobacterium sp.
TGTTTCACCCATGAAAATAAACCTCCTGTTAGTCTGTAATATTATTATCAGAAGAACTATTAACACCTTCTGCATTTAATGAAAGAATTTCCTCTAAGGTCTGTTCGCCAAAATATACGGAAAGTATGTTTTTGGATAACATTGCAGCATTATTTGAGGTATAACCATATGCGATTCGTGTTGCAATTGAAATTTCAGGATTTTCATATGGTGCATATCCAATAAATAACGCGTGGTTTGGACGAGTGGAGACCTGCTGGGCAGTACCTGTTTTACCTGCAACAGATATCGAAAAATTTTTAAAGTAGGTTTTACTCTGGCATACAAGATTCATGCCATAACGAATATCTGCCCAGTCGGATTCGCTTAATGTTGAAGAGATATCCTCGTATTGTGGTGTATATTGCGCAAGTATATTGCCATCATTATCCACAATCTTGCTCATCAGCTGGTAATCATATAATTTTCCGGTTGCAACAGCTGTAACATATCTTGATAATGCAGCCGTAGTAATATTATTATTACTCTGTCCAATTGCGGCCATGACCGGATACTGTGTTGCAATAGTTGATGTGGACTCTGCAATTTCAAGTCCGGTTTTTTTATCAAGTCCATAAATTGATGCATATTCCTTGATGTATGCAATACCATTGGCATCGCTGTATAAGCCATTATTTTTGATACTTAAGCGATATCCTGTATCGTAAAAATATACGTTACACGAGTCTTTAATTGCTTCAACCAAGGTCTCAGTTTTGTGTGTACCTGATGGGTAAATCCAACATGCCGGTTCGTTATCTACGAGCAGGAATTTACCAGTACATTCTAATATAGAAGAACTTGTTATAACACCCTCCGCAAGTCCTGCGGTTGCAGTTACCATTTTGAAGGTAGAACCCGGTGCTGTTTTTTCCTGTGTCGCATAGTTCCACTGTGGATTAGAATTATCATCATTCAATTTCGCGTAATATGCGGCATCAACTCCATTTGCCAACATGTTATTATCATATCCGGGATAGCTTACAAGGGCCTTGACCTCCCCCGTATTCACATCCGTTATTACGCAGGAGCCGGTACAAGGATCAAGGGCCAGCTGCGCAGGGGTGATTTCTAATTGATTAATTTTTTCTAACAGAAAATCATATGGTTTGATATCATTTTCCTGAAGCTTGGTATATGTTTCGTTATCAAAGTCCAGGATACCCTGATCAAATAAAATGAGGCAAAGCTCTTTACCTGTTACTTGATTCTCGTTAACCATATATTTGTATACAATTTTGGCAAAATCCTTATCTGTTACAGCTTCTTCTAATACCAAATCACAAATTGCATCATAGATTTCTGCTGTATCTGCATATTTCGAATCTACATCCAATATACTAATATTAATCCACTGTTGGGAAATACAGTAGTTTAAGTATTCTTTAGGGCTTAATTCCCCATTACGCCACTTTACATAAACAGAATCTGAGGTATCGATTCGAGAGCTTAACAGCACATCTTCATTTTTTAATAAAGAGATGATGTATGTGAAGTAATCTAACATTTCTTCTGACATATCATTATTAGTTAATGGTTTGGCAGAGTAAAATTGTTCATATAATTCCAAAACAGCGGCATCCTGATGCTCCAGGAATTTACTATATATAGCCTTTTCTGAGTCAGAAGCGTTTTCTTTGTTAAATACAGTAATATCAATTACATTGTTATCCAATAAGGCGAAATATACGTCTTTAATTGGAATGTTACCATCCTTAATATTTGAGTATACGATACCGGCAATTTCCTGCTCTAATAATAGATATACAGATTTTTGCAGCTCAGAATCAATGGATAAGTACAAATCGCTTCCGGCTACAGGTTCCTGTGAGCTGACTACTTCGCTGATTCGTCCATATTTATCAACATAAACTACTTGTTCACCATTTGTACCTCTTAAATAAGACTCATAGTATTGTTCTAAGCCGGATTTACCTATAACGTCATCCTTTGCATAAGAGGAATCTGTTGCTGATAGCTCCTCATATTCAGACTCGGAAATCTTACCTGTATATCCAATAATGGAGGCAAAATAAACACTATCATTATATTTTCGAATGGTTGTTTCGCTAATTTCTACACCAATCATTTCGTGCATATGCTCGTTAATATATGCAACTGTTTTATCTGATACATCCTCTGCAATAGTTATAGACTTGTATCTGGTATAAACTGTGGATGACATTGCATAACGAATTACTACGATTTCGTAAGCGGTTTTCTGGGAATATTCATCGCCTACATAAAATTGGTCCAATAAATATTCCATTACCTGTGCTGCTGTCGCAGTTGCCTCATTAAATCCATAATCTTCGTTATAACTCAAATCAGAATAAGAGCTTTCACCAAACACATCCGCCAGGAAACGCTTCAATTGTGTCCCACTTGCGTTGTAGCTGTAGGTTCCATCCTCATTTAAATCAATTTTAAAACTGTTATAAAGAGTTTCTTCATTTCTAGAGAGCATTTCCACGATTTCTGCCAACTGTGGGTTGAGAATCTTGCCCTTCTCTCTGTTGTTATCATACTTACCACTGTCTGAAATTGTAATGGAATAAGCTAATTCATTGTAAGCTAATAATTTTCCATTGCAATCATAGATGTTTCCGCGAGTTGCATCAACAGCAAGTGGCTTTTCAATCAGCATAACAAAATTATCCTGATACATCTGTCCGTTTACAATCTGCAACGAAAAAAGACGGCCTAAAATCGTAGCAAACATTAATACTACCACGGTGGAAAGTACAAATAATCTTGATTTAAAAAAACGCTTTAATAAATCTTTAATATCATAAATCAAATTTTATTGCTCTCCTTTTTTCATGAGCTTCGAGTTTTTGGTTAACTTTGAGCAGAATTATATATAGGAAAATGGTAATTACCATCGTATATACTAATTCCGGAATAATAATTGTTTTTAAATAGTATCCAATGTCGAATCTTCCTCTAAAGAAAAACATAAATACATAAGTAAACATGCTTGCCACAAAGTTACTTGTTGCAATTAATAACATTGGAAGCTTGAGGTCTTCCGGATAGAAACGTTTTTGGAAAAATCCATTTACATATCCGATGTACATATACAGTAAAGCATATATACCAAGATAAGAACCGCAAAAAATGTCCATAAGAAGTCCGCAAAAAAATCCTACATACATTCCTTCTTTCTTTCCTCTCATAAAACCAAAGGAAGAAACGACAATAATCATCAAATTTGGTGATATATTACCAAAGGAAAGGTATTGGAAAGTTGTGGTTTGTAGTACATAGCATATGGAAATTATAATAAATAACATAATTTTCCTAAGCATTCTATTCACCTGTTTCTTTTAATTGTGTAATTACAAATACATCTTGAATATGTTCAAAATCAACATCGAGCTCTATGGTTCCGGTCTTTGTTAAATTATTAGGATTCATTTCAATGCTTGCAATATGACCAATCAAAATTCCCGGTTGATATTGATCCGATACATATGAGGTAACAACAGTATCACCAACCTGAACCTGATTATCATCATCCTTTAGACCGGAGAATTCAATCACCAGAGATTCGTTCATGGTCTGAAGGTTCCCACTGACATTGAAATTGTCTCCTGTTGTGGCAATCATAGCGCTGACATTAGAAGAATCGTCAATAATACTTCTTATCTTTGCATAATTTGGCCCAACGTCTGTAACAATTCCTACTAATCCACTTCCTGCAATAACATTCATACCAACAGCAATACCATCTTCACTGCCTCTGTTAATGGTAAAGGTGGAAAACCAGTTACCGCTATCCTTTGCAATTACACTTGCTGCGACCTTGTCATAGGTTGGGTATTTCTTGTCTAAGTCATATAATTCTCTTAGATTTTCTAATTCGAACTGATCTAAATTATTATTTTTAACAATAACTTCAAGCTCATCAACCTTTGCTCTTAATTCTTCGTTTTCCTTTAATACTTCGGATAACGTGCGAAAATCATTAGCCTTGTCAAAAATCCACTCTCCCGCACTGTTGATTCCTTGCTGCATTGGAACAAATACATAACCAGCAATGGTTTTTAATGGACCACCGCTAATATTAAATACAAGGCTTAGAAACATAGACACAACACATACACAAGACAAAATCAAAAGCATATGCTTTGTTTCAATTTGTTTTTTCTTAATATTACGAAATTTTTTCATATTACCTCATTATTTCTTGATGGTAAAAGGCAGCTTTCTGAATTTCGAATCAGAAACAATTTTTACCAAACCACGCACCGCACTTTCTTCAGGTGCGTTTGTAGTATTTACCTTAATATTTGTAATTTCTTCAAATAATCTATCTAAGTTATGAATCATAGAACCGCCGCCGGTAATATAAATACCAGAATGAATGATATCCTTTGCAAGCTCTGGTGGAGTTCTCTCCAAAATCATCTTAATCGATGCACAAATGGATTCAAGATTATATTTCATTGCTTCATATACTACATCAGCACCAATTTCCATTTCAATTGGAAGACCACTTACTAAGTCTCGTCCTACAACATTCATAGTTTCTACGCGGCCCGGAAGCCCTGAACCGATGGTTTCCTTCAATGCTTTTGCGGTTTTTTGACCAATCACGAGATTAAATTCCTTACGGATATGGCTAATAATGGCTTCATCAATACGATTTCCACCAAAGTGCAATAAGTCACTTATTACTAAGCCACCCATGGAAATAATTGAAATCTCTGTGGTATCTGCACCCATGTCAACCACCATAACACCAGTTGGCTGATTTACATCAATTCCAAGACCTACTGCATCAGCAATTGGTTTTTCACACAGAAGAATATTCTTTGGTCTCAGCTTGTTTTTATAAAACATATCATAGAAAGCACGTTTTTCAACATCTGTAATGTCTGTTGGAACAGCTATTACAAATTCGGAGCCACGAATTTTGCTTTTCATTTTTTCTTCCAAAAAAGTAATAATCATTGTTTGAAGATAGTTATAATCGGCAATAACACCACTTACAACAGGAAAAACAACCTGAATGGATTCCGGTGCTTTTTCGTACATTGCATAAGCAGTATCTCCATATGCATAGATTTCATTTTTGTTAATAATGGCAACCGTATTTTTCTCTTTCAAAATTTTACCAGTTGCTTTACAAAACACTTTAAAATTACAAGTTCCAAGGTCAATACCATAGACGTTATTGTTCATAGTCGCTCTCCCCTTTTCTCAGTAGTCAAAAAGACTGGTTATTAGATTTGTGTATTTTCGTGAAAACTATAATATTTATTGTCTCCAATAATGATGTGGTCTAGTAGTTCTAATTCTAAAATCTGAGCACCCTTTTTCATACGCTGTGTCAGATATATATCATCCTTGCTTGGCGTAGGGTCACCACTTGGATGATTATGGATTAAAACAAATTGGACCGCTTTAAAGTCAAAGGCATGCAAAAAAATATCTCGTGGTGAAGCATAAGTATAGTTTACGCCGCCTTTAGAAACCATCACATCTCCAAGAAAATTGCATTTTGCATCGAAAAAAGCACACATAAGGCATTCCTCCTTTCGATGGCGCAATTGCTCCATATAGTAATTAGCTATGGAGTCCGGCTTGTTCATACGAAGAGTGTAACCACTTTGTGTCTTGGCAATTCTTCTGGAAAGCTCTGCAACTGCTTTTAACTGGATGGCTTTAACAGTTCCAATTCCCGGAAGCTTCATTAAATCCCGATACGTTAAATCGTAGAGATTTAATAAATTATTGTGATTCCCCTGTAGAATTTTTCTTGCGATATCTAAGGAATTTTCTTTCGCTGTCCCGGTCTTTAGAATAATTGCTAACAACTCTGCATCTGATAATTGTTCTTCACCATATTCAAGAAATTTCTCGTATGGACGTTCCGATTCCGGTAGATTTTTCATTGTAAAATGTTCTGACATATGTTCCTTTCTGTCTCCCCGAAGCGTATATGTCAAAAACATAAAATTAACCATTTAATTTTAGCATATTTCATCCAACTTCACAAGATTACGCTCGTAAAGTTTCTGTAAACTCATAAGGATTCCGAGCTTGGCATGATACCAGGTTAAGCCACCTTGAAAATAGACTGCATATGGCTCTTTTACAGGTCCATCGGCAGATAATTCGATGGAGGAGCCCTGTACAAATGCTCCCGCTGCCATAATAACATCACTGTCATACCCCGGCATCGCCCATGGTTCCGGTGTTACATAGCTGTCCACCGGTGCAGCGGCCTGAATCCCTTCACAGAAGGCACACATTGCGTCTTTATTGCCGAATTCCACTGCTTGAATGATGTCATGACGGGACTCGGTGCTGTTTGGAACTACCTTGTAGCCTAACTTCTCGTAGATGCTTGCTGCAAAAATAGCTCCCTTAAGTGCGCCTGCGGTAACAGTTGGTGCAAGGAAAAAGCCCTGATAGAAGGACTGGATTACTCCAAGGGAAGCTCCTACCTCTTTTCCAAGACCCGGGGATGTAAGACGGTAAGCTGCATTTTCTACACATTCCTTCTTCCCACAGATATAACCGCCGATTGGAGCGAGTCCGCCACCCGGATTCTTAATCAGAGAACCGACAATCATGTCTGCGCCAACCTCTAATGGTTCCTTCTCTTCTACGAATTCCCCGTAGCAGTTGTCGACCATGCAGATGATATCCGGCTTGATATTCTTGATAAAGTCTATGAGTTCGCCGATTCTATCCACAGAAAGTGTCGGACGGGTGGCATAGCCTTTGGAACGCTGAATGGTTACCAGCTTGGTTTTTTCGTTAATTGCATGTTTAATTCCGTCCCAGTCAAAACCGCCGTCCGGAAGTAAATCCACCTGTGCATAGGTGATGCCATACTCTGCAAGAGAGCCCTTAGACGGGCGGATTCCAATCACTTCCTCTAAGGTGTCGTATGGCTTTCCTACAGGAGATAACAGCTCATCTCCCGGTCTTAAATTCGACATAAGCGCCAGTGCCAATGCATGTGTACCACAGGTAATCTGTGGACGAACCAGTGCATCCTCGCCCTTGAAGGTGTCTGCATATACCTGCTCTAAGGTATCGCGCCCCATGTCGTTGTAGCCATATCCTGAGGACTGATTAAAGCACTCTGCACTGACACGGTTTTTCTGCATGGCATGTAATACCTTTAACTGGTTCATCTCTGCAATGGCGTCGATTTTATCAAATCTTGGCTTCAATTTCTCTTCTATTTTTAAACCAAAAGCAATGACTTCCTCAGAAAGTCCTAACTGCTTGTACTGTTGTAACAAATACTGATTCATAATTACTCCTTAATAATTCCTTTTGTATATAAAACACGGCACATTTCATCCAATACCGCGTTTTCATCATAGTTATATTCGGATTTATCCAGCCAGCAAACCTCCCGTTCTCTACGGAACCATGTAAGCTGGCGCTTCGCAAAATGTCTGGTTTCCAGCTTAATCGTATCAACCGCTTCGTCCAGTGTACATTTGTCATCCAGATAATCTAAGATTTCCTTGTAGCCTAAGCCCTGCATGGATACCATGTTGCGGTGATATCCCATGTTTTTTAATTTCTGTACTTCTGCCAAAAGTCCCTGCTCCATCATAATATCAACGCGCTTTTCGATGCGTTTATAGAGATTTGCGCGGTCATCCGTTAGGACAAAATACGCAAAATTATAAGGTGATTCCTTTTGCTGCTCTGCTTCGTTATGCTCCGAAATTGGTTTTCCGGTCAGTTTGTAAAATTCCAAGGCACGAATGACACGTTTCACGTTATTGGCATGGATTTTCTCTGCGGAAGCAGGATCAATCTCCTTCAAACGGGCATGGAGTGCATCGTTGCCGTGTTTCTTCGCAAAATTCTCAAGTTCTGTGCGGTAGGCCTCGTCGCAATCCTGATTATCAAAATCAATATCATACAAAAGCGCCTGAATATAAAAGCCCGTTCCTCCGGCGATAATCGGAATCTGGCCGTTGGCGTAGATTTCCTCAAGCGCGGACTTCGCCATCTGCTGGAAACGCACAATATTAAATTCCTCGGACGGCTCTAATTCATCAATCAGATAATGTTTCACGCCATCCATTTCTTCCGGTGTTATTTTAGCGGAGCCGATATCCATGTGTTTATAGACCTGCATGGAATCCGCGGAAATAATCGCACCATTTACGCGTTTGGCAAGCCCGATGGACAATGCGGTTTTTCCCACGGCAGTTGGCCCTGATAAAATAATCATTGGCTGTTTGGTCATTAAATAATCCTCTTAAACTTCTTTTCAATTTCGTATTTTGTCATGGAAATAATGGTTGGTCTTCCATGCGGACAATTATATGGATTCTCCAGCGTCAAAAGCTCGGTCACAAGTGCGTCAAACTCACTGTAGCTTAAGGTCTGATTGCCCTTTACTGCGGCTTTGCAGGACATGGA
>CAYMYV010000080.1:0-8420 GCA_964394775.1 uncultured Lachnobacterium sp.
TGGCAATCGCGGAAGCAATTGCGAAGACCATAACACTTAAGGTTCCGGTCATTACGATTATTACAGGAGAAGGAAGCAGTGGCGGTGCGCTTGCAATTGCAGCTGCAGATAGCGTATGGATGCTGGAAAACGCAGTCTATTCCATTTTATCTCCGGAGGGCTTTGCGGCCATTGTCTGGAAGGATGCAAAGCGTGCAGCAGAGGCTGCTGACATTATGAAAATTACTGCAGGAGAGCTGTTGGAATTTGGCTTAATTGATGGAATCATTCCGGAGGGAAAACAGACGCTGCCTGCAATTCGAAAAATGCTGGCAACAGAGATTGCTCGCCTCAGTCGCTTGAGTGAGCAGGCACTGGTTGCGGAGCGCTATAGAAAATACAGACACATCGAAGGCGAGTATGCGCCTTCTGTGTGAAGCGAGGTTTAAATGCAGGGAATACATATCGTTGCGACAGGTCGGGCGGTTCCAAAGAAAATGGTAACCAATGACGACCTAAGCAAAATTGTGGATACATCCCATGAGTGGATTGTGACTCGTACAGGAATTTGCCAGAGACATGTTTGTGAGGAGGAAACCTGTACAACATTGGCCGTGGATGCGGCAAAAAAAGCGGTTCAAGAGGCAATAGAACGCGAGGGCATAAGTGTAGAAGATATTGGTGTAGTAGTTGTTGCCAGTGTGACAAGCGAATATGCTTTTCCGTCTACCGCATGTCTGGTACAAAAGGAATTAGGTCTTCCAAAGGACACCATGGCATTTGATATTGGAGCGGCATGTAGCGGCTTCATATATGGATTGGAGGTATGTAGAGGTCTGCTGCTTGCCCGTCAGGCACACGAGAGCATACATGGAGAAAGAGACACGTCGGACAGCATTAAGAAGAGATATGCGCTTCTCATTGGAAGCGAGCAGTTATCCCGTGTGCTTGATTTTACAGACCGCTCCAGCTGTATCCTCTTTGGAGATGGTGCGGGTGCGGCAGTGCTTCGTTTAGATGACAGCAGGTACGCACACAAGGCATGGTCAGACGGGGATTCAAAGGTGCTTTTCTGCAAGGGAGCAGGAGTGGAAAATGCCAAGCTTCAGATGCAGGGGCAGGAAGTGTTCAAATTCGCAGTTCGAGTATTAAAGCAGGGCTTGGATGAAGTCTTAGCTGAAGCAGAGCTTACAATCGATGATGTGGATTATGTGGTTTGTCATCAGGCGAACAAGCGCATTATTGAGCATGTAATGAAGAAGTTCCCGGGTCAGGAGCACAAGTTCTATATAAACATAGAAAACTATGCAAACACATCAGGCGCAAGCATTCCAATTGCGCTTGACGAGATGAGAGAGCAGGGACTTTTGCAGGAAGGAATGAAAATCGTAACCGTTGGATTTGGTGCGGGCTTTACGTGGGCCAGCGCACTGATAACGGTGTAACCCAATAAATTGAAGATATGTAGTTATCTGCTAAGACAGATAACGGATGAGGAAGAAAACATGAGACTAAATGAGCTTTTGAAAACGGAATATCCATTTATCCAGGGTGGCATGGCAAATATTGCAACAGGAGAATTTGCAGCAGCCGTTTCCAATGCGGGCGGACTTGGACTTATCGGAGCCGGAGGTATGAATGCCGAGATGCTTCGTGAAAACATCAGAACCTGTAAGAAATTAACGGACAAACCATTTGGTGTAAATCTGATGCTTATGAATCCGGAAGTAGATGCGATGGCAGAGGTTATCATAGAAGAAGGTGTTAAGGTTGTTACCACCGGTGCAGGAAGTCCGGCAAAATACATTCCAATGTGGAAGGAAGCGGGCATGATTATTATGCCGGTGGTATCAGCAGTTGCTTTGGCAAAGAAGATGGAAAGCTTAGGCGTGGATGCAGTTATCGCAGAAGGAACAGAAAGTGGCGGACACGTTGGCGAGATGACAACCATGACTCTGGTTCCACAGGTGATTGATGCGGTTTCCATTCCGGTTATCGCAGCCGGCGGGATTGCAGATGGCAGACAGCTTGCAGCAGCCTTTGCTCTTGGTGCATGCGGAGTTCAGCTTGGAACCTGTCTTTTGGTTGCAGAGGAATGTCCGATTCATGAAAACTACAAGGAGGCTGTTATCAAGTGCAAAGATAACGGCACTACTGTAACAGGTCGTATTGCAGGAACTCCGGTCCGTATTATCAAAAATAATATGGCGCGTGAATACATCAAACAGGAAAAGGCAGGCGCAGACAAGATGGAATTGGAGAAATTCACACTCGGTTCTTTAAGACGTGCCGTTTTCGAAGGAGATGTAAAAACAGGCTCTCTTATGGCAGGTCAGGTTGCAGGACAGGTAAATGAAATCAAACCGGTTCGTGTGATTTTTGAAGAGATGTATGCGGGCTATCAGGAAGTTTTAAAGAGCCTAAATTAGAACACGTATGAGGTAAAGACTGCTGTCGGAAGAGTCATGCAGTAGAGAAAGGGAAGTTAAGACATGAGATTAGTTTTTTTATATGCGGGACAGGGAAGCCAGAGGGCAGGAATGGGAAAGGATATCTATGATGCCTACCCTACCTACCGTGCGACAATTGATGAGGTGCTTTCCGAGGATTTAAAGACCCTCATGCAGGAAGGACCAATCGAGGAGTTATCCAGAACCCAAAATACACAGCCTTGTATGGCAGCCTTTGCAGCAGGCGTGACGGCGGTTCTTAAGGAGCATGGGATTGTGCCGGAGGCATCCGCAGGACTTAGCCTGGGTGAATACGGTGCACTTCATGTGGCTGGTGTCATGGATGCAAAAGCCTATGTAGATATTACCGCTTTCCGCGGGAAAGCAATGGCAGAAGCGGCAGAAGGAAGGACGTGCAGTATGAGTGCAATTCTTGGTATGCAGTCTTCCCAAGTAGAAGAAGCCTGTAAGAAGGTCAATGAGAGAATTACTACTATGGTGTCGAATGGCGAGCCTGCAAGAGAACAGGCGGGCTTTGTATCCTTAGTGAATTACAACTGTCCGGGACAGTATGTTATCTGTGGTGACGAGTCTGCGGTTGCAGAAGCAGAAGCGGAATTGAAGGAAATGGGAATGAAGCGCAGCATCCGTTTAAATGTCAGCGGCCCGTTCCATACCAGATACATGGCTCCGGCAGCTGAGAAATTGGGAGCATTTTTGGATTTGACAGAGCTTAAGAAGCCGGAGCTTCCGGTGGTTCTAAACGTAACAGGGGACTACTATGATGGACAGTCCGATTTAAAGGATAACCTGTGCAAGCAGATTCAAAATGGTGTGCATTTTGAAGAGAGCATGGTGCGCATGATGGAAGATGGTGCAGATACCTTTATTGAGATTGGACCGGGAAATACCTTAAGCGGTTTCCTAAAGAAGGCTGCAAAGGCACTTGGAAAAGAAGTAACTGTTTACACCATCGACAAGGCAGAGGACCTTGCGCAGGTGATAGAAGCTCTTGCGCAGGGATAGAAACTCCTGTGTAGGATATAAAATACATATACGGAAATTTAGATTGAACATCGACGGGATGGAGGAATAAATATATGGAAAACAAGAAAACAGCCATCGTAACAGGCGGAAGCCGTGGTATTGGAAGAGCTATCTGTGTGCGCCTTGCAAAGATGGGAATGAATGTGGTTTTTAACTACAATTCGGGCGAAGCAGCTGCGCAGGAGACGATTGCGCTGTGCAGGGAGCAGGGAGTAGAGGCTTATGCCATTCAGGCAAATGTCAGTGACCCGGTAGCCTGCACGAACTTTGCGGCAGAAGCGATGAGACTCTCAGGGGGACGCATAGATGTACTTGTCAACAATGCAGGTATCACCAGGGACGGCCTCATTATGAGAATGACAAACGAGCAGTTCGAGGATGTTATCGATGTGAACCTCAAGGGGTGCTTTTATATGTGCAGAGAAGTGGCTAAGCTTATGATGAAGCAGCGTTTTGGCAAAATCGTAAACATTAGCAGTGTGGTTGGTGTGGCAGGAAATGCCGGACAAACCAACTATGCGGCAAGTAAGGCCGGTGTCATTGGACTTACCAAGTCCCTTGCGAAGGAACTGGCTTCCAGAAAAATCAATGTCAACGCTATTGCGCCGGGAATGATTGAGACAGATATGACCGACGTGCTTAGTGATGCGGTAAAAGAAAAGATGACAGAAACAATTCCTTTTAAGGCGGCAGGCAAGGCAGAAGATATTGCAAATGCGGTAGCATTTTTGGTGAGCGAAGAAAGCAGTTATATTACAGGACAGGTACTTTGTGTAGATGGAGGCATGGTAATCTGATGAGAAGAGTAGTTGTAACAGGATTGGGTGCAATCACACCAATTGGAAATAACGTAGCAGATATGTGGAATGCAGTGGAGCAGGGCGTTTGTGGAATTGCGCCAATTACCCACTATGACACAACGGATAGAAAGGTAACTCTTGCAGGGGAAGTAAAGAACTTCAACGCAGAGGATTACATGGATAAGAAAGAAATTCGTAAGATGGACAAATTTACCCAGTATGCAATAGCAGCTGCTAAGGAGGCTATTGCAGATTCGGGTATTGATATGGAAAAAGAGGATGCAGGTCGTTGTGGAATTATCGTATCCAGCGGTATTGGCGGAATTGAAACCATCCAGACGGAATGTGTAAAGGGTGAAGAAAAAGGGTATGACCGTGTATCTCCATACTTTATCCCATCGGGTATTATCAACATGGCAGCAGGGCAGATTGCAATTGCACATGGCTTTAAGGGGATGTGTACTGCAGTCGTAACAGCCTGTGCAGGTGGAACGAATGCCATTGGTGATGCCTTCCGTCACATTCGTGACGGTTACGCAGAGGTGATGATGTGCGGTGGTACAGAAGCCAGCATCACACCATTTGGTATCGGTGGTTTTACATCCTTAAAGGCACTTAGCACAGAAACCGATCCAAATCGTGCATCTATTCCTTTTGATGCAGAAAGAAGCGGATTTGTTATGGGCGAAGGTGCAGGTATTCTTGTATTAGAAGAATACGAGCATGCAGTAGCTCGTGGTGCTCATATCTACTGTGAGGTTGCAGGCTATGGCGCAAACTGTGATGCATACCATATGACAGCGCCACTGGAGGATGGAAGCGGTGCAGCTGCATGTATGGAGATTGCGTTAAAGGACGCGAAGCTTTCACCGGAAGATATTACTTATATTAACGCGCACGGAACGTCCACTCCATTGAATGATAAGGGAGAGACACGCGCGATTAAGCTGGCATTTGGTGAGGCAGCAAACCATGTTATGGTCAGCTCAACAAAGGGTATGACAGGACATATGCTTGGAGCAGCCGGTGCAGTAGAGGGAATCATCATCGCATTAAGTGTAAACAAGGATTTTGTACCAGCGACGATTAATTATCAGGTGCCGGATGAAAACTGTGACCTTGACATCGTTCCAAATGAAGGTAGAAAAACAACCGTAAATTACGCAATGTCGAATTCATTGGGCTTTGGCGGACATAATGCAAGCATCATCTTCAAGAAATATACTGCCTAATGATGAAGCAATGCGTATAGATTAGAAAGAGGTAGGAGTATGGAATTAAATTCAAATCAGATTCAGGAAATTCTGCCACACAGATATCCTTTTTTGCTGGTAGATAAAATCGTCGACTGTGTTCCGGGGCAGAAGGCAACCGGAATCAAATGTGTAACGGCAAACGAGATGCATTTTCTTGGACATTTCCCACAGAAGCATGTGATGCCGGGGGTACTTATCTTAGAGGCATTGGCACAGACCGGTGCGGTTGCAATTTTAACAGAAGAAGAAAACAAGGGAAAAATCGTTCTTTTCGGAGGAGTAAAATCCTGTCGCTTCAAGCGTCAGGTAGTGCCGGGAGATGTGCTGGAGCTAAACTGTGAAATTATCAGTCGCCGCGGACCGGTAGGAGTAGGAAAAGCAGTTGCAACAGTAGATGGAAAAGTCGCAGTCATTGCCGAACTAACATTTGCAATAGATTCCGAAAGTTGATATAATTTCCTCGGGATATATAAATATATTTAGATAATATGGAGGAAATTATGCTGCAGAATGCATTTATGAAGGTATATACGAAGTTCAAGTTACATTTTTATAAGAAATTCTTTGAACGTGCTCATGAGCGGGAGGCTTCTCTTACGACGGTGGAGACATTTTGTATGGAAATTATTCATTCCATCAACAAGCCCACTGTAAACGAGTTTGCACGTGTGGCTAATATTTCATCACCAAATGCGGCATATAAGATTAACAACCTAATTAAAAAGGGGTATTTAAGAAAGATTCAATCCGAAAAGGACAAGCGTGAATTTCACCTTGAGGTAACGCAGAAATATCTGGATTACTATAACATTAGCTACAACTACATTGGAAAAGTAATGAAGCGTTTGGAAGACCAACTAACGGCGGAGGAACAGAAGACTCTTGAGAAGATTTTGAATCTTATGAGTGAAGAATTGATGCCTGAAATTGAGTTGGTCAATTCCAGATAATACGATAAAATTATGGGCCGGGACTTGCGTGTGAGTGCATCCCGGCTTTTATTCCTGTCCCTTATAATTATTATTAGAAACTGTAATAACTGGAAGATATTGACACTTGCAGTCTTATAAGTAAAATAAAATTATAGAACATTATTTGACACACAGAAAGGAGTCATCATGTTAGAAAAATTGTTTAAGTTAAAGGAAAATAACACCAATGTAAGGACCGAAGTGATGGGTGGTATTACTACATTCATGACAATGGCTTACATTCTGGCTGTTAACCCACAGATTTTGTCTGCATCCGGAATGGATTCACAGGCAGTTCTTATGGCAACAGCACTTGCATCATTTATCGGTACTATGGTTATGGCACTTTTGGCTAACTATCCGTTTGCTTTAGCACCGGGTCTTGGACTTAATGCATACTTTGCATATACCGTTTGTGGTTCTATGGGATACAGCTGGCAGTTTGCATTATTAGCAGTATTTGTAGAAGGTATAATCTTTATTATTTTATCTCTTACAAATGTACGTGAAGCTATCTTTAATGCTATTCCACTTCAGTTGAAGAAGGGTGTTTCTGTTGGTATTGGTTTATTTATTGCATTTATTGGTTTACAGAATGCAGGATTAGTTGTTAATTCTGATGCTACATTGGTTACCATTATTAACTTTACACAGGATTTTAACACCGCAGGAATTAGTGCAATCTTAGCAATTATTGGATTATTACTTATTATTATTCTTTCTGCTAAGAAGGTAAAAGGTGCAATCCTTATCGGTATCGTTGCTACATGGTTACTTGGTATCGTATGTGAACTTACAGGTATCTACACAGTAGATGCAGCAGCCGGATATTATTCAATGCTTCCAGCTTGGTCAGAATTCAACATTGGAGCAATTGGACAGACCTTTGCTCAGTGCTTCAACGTGAATGCAATCGGAGAAGTTAAGATTTTAGATTTTGTAGTAATTATGTTTGCGTTCTTATTTGTAGATATGTTTGATACACTTGGAACAGTTATCGGTGTTGCAAACAAAGCAAAAATGCTTGATGAAGATGGAAAGCTTCCACGTATCCGTGAAGTATTATTTGCAGACGCAGTTGCTACATCAGCAGGTGCAGTACTTGGTACTTCAACAACAACTACATTCGTAGAAAGCTCAGCAGGTGTATCAGCAGGCGCTAGAACCGGTCTTGCATCTGTTGTAACAGGCCTCTTATTCTTGGTTTCTATTTTCCTTTCACCAGTGTTCTGTGCAATCCCAGGATTTGCTACAGCACCGGCACTCATCTACGTTGGATTCTTAATGATTACAGCAGTAGTTGAAATTGATATGGAAGATATCACAGAAGCAGTTCCGGCATACATTTGCTTAATCGCTATGCCATTATTCTATAGCATTTCAGAAGGTATCGCATTTGGTGTTATTTCTTACGTAATCATCAACCTTGTTTGTGGTAAAGCTAAGAAGATTACACCACTTATGTATATCCTGGCAATCTTATTCGTTTTGAAATACATATTCTTAGTGTAAACTGAAGAAGTTAAGGCCTCGGACTTATGTCCGAGGCTTTTTTTTCGATTTCTTCGAGAGAATTGGAGTTACAAAAAGTTTCTTTTTCCTTAAAGAGAACCCTTATTTAGGTTGACGTACCCCTCTATTTTGGGGTAGAATTATAGGAAGAGTTTTTTAGGAGGAAATCCATGGAAAAGATTATTTTAACAGGCGACAGACCAACCGGCCGTTTACATGTAGGTCATTATGTTGGTTCCCTTAGAAGAAGAGTACAATTACAGAATTCGGGAGAATTCGATAAGATATTTATCATGATTGCAGATGCACAGGCTCTGACAGATAACTTTGAGAATCCGGAAAAAGTACGTCAGAATATTATTGAAGTATAATTGGATTTTTTGTCTTGCGGACTCGATCCAGCAA
>CAYMYV010000081.1:0-8416 GCA_964394775.1 uncultured Lachnobacterium sp.
CCTTATATGCCTGCACAAACTTGTTATATACCTCTACCGATGGTTTTCCAAGCTTCTGGAGTACTGTATTAGAAATATGCTCCGGCGCAACCTTAAGCTGTCCACTTACATGGTGCTCGCATAATTCACGTAAAAATGTCTTGTCCTTATCCGCCATCAAATAATCAAAACGAATACCGGAACGCACGAATACCTTTTTCACCTTCGGTAATTCACGCAATTTTCGAAGCAGTTCAATATAATCCTTGTGGTCTACCTCAAGGTTCTTGCACGGTGTTGGGAAGAGACATTGTTTGTTTGGGCAGGCACCCTTTGTCAGCTGTTTCTTACATGCCGGCGCACGGAAATTTGCAGTCGGACCGCCAACATCATGAATGTAGCCCTTAAACTCAGGGTCTTCAATAATAATTTTCGCTTCTTCGATAATAGAATCGTGACTTCTGGTCTGAATAATTCTTCCCTGATGGAAGGTCAGCGCACAGAAGCTGCATCCGCCAAAGCATCCTCGGTTACTAACCAGCGAAAACTTAATCTCACGAATCGCCGGTACTCCGCCGGATTCTTCGTAAGACGGATGATAATTTCTCATATAAGGAAGTGCATATACCGCATCCATTTCCTCCTGAGACAATGGCTTCTGCGGCGGATTCTGCACCACAAAATTCGTTCCATAGCCCTCTACCAGACGTTTGCCGGAAAATGGGTCCGTATTGCAATACTGCACATAAAAGCTCTCTGCGAACCTACGCTTGTCTTCCTTGATATCATCCCATTCCGGAAGCCACAGCGCATCATAAATGCTGTCTTTATCCTTGGTCTTATAAACCGTTCCATCAATGAATGTAATATCCTTTACTTCAATTCCGGAAGCCAGTGCATCTGCAATTTCCACGATGCTTCTTTCACCCATACCATAGGAAATCATATCTGCGCCGGAATCCAGTAAAATCGAACGTTTCACCTTGTTTGACCAATAATCATAATGTGCAAGTCGTCTCAAACTTGCTTCAATTCCGCCAATAATAATCGGAGTTTTCTTGTAGCTGCGGCGAATCAGGTTACAATACACAACCGTGGCATAGTCGGGTCTTTTTCCCATAACGCCGCCCGGAGTGAAGGAATCCATCTCTCTGCGCTTCTTAGAAACCGAATAATGGTTTACCATGGAATCCATATTTCCACCGGATACCAGAAATCCAAGACGCGGAGTTCCTAAAATAGAAATGGAATCGTCGTCCTTCCAATCCGGCTGCGAAATAATTCCCACCGTGTAGCCATGTGATTCCAGCACACGGGAAATAATCGCCGGTCCAAAGGAAGGGTGATCCACATAAGCGTCACCGATGACATAGACAAAATCCAGCTGCTCTATGCCGCGCTCTATCATATCCTCTTTTGAAATTGGCAAAAAGCCTTCGTATCTCATCTGGTTCTCCTACACTTTATAATTCTTCTAAAACTCATCAATATTATTTTTGATGAAACAAGTTTTCTATTTCCTCCGGAAGCAATTTTCGGAACTCGCCTTTCGCCAAATCTCCAAGCGTTAAACTTCCCATCGAAAGTCTTTTTAAATACGTTACCGTACAGCCTGCGGCTTCAAACATACGCTTCACCTGATGGAAACGTCCTTCGTGAATGGTAAGTTCTGCGGAATATACCATTTCACCCGCATTATCTTTAAAAACCGGTTTAATCACCAGTTCTGCCGGAAGTGTCGGTTTATCATCCCCGATATCTACACCTTCTTTAAACTTCTCCACCGCAGAAGCCGGCACTTCCTTATCCAGTACCGCATAATATGTCTTTGGTATATGGTGACTTGGACTAAGAAGATGATGTGTCAAAGGCCCATCATTCGTAAGTAACAGCAAGCCTTCTGTATCAAGGTCCAGCCGCCCTACCGGAGAAACATCTGTCGGCACTTCTTCGCCAATATAATCCATTACTGTCTTATGAACGTTATCCTGCTTTGCTGTGACACAACCTGCCGGCTTATGGAAAAGATAATAGACATACTTCTCATAAGCTATCGGCTGGCCTTTGAAGCAGACTTGATCGCTTAACTCGTCAATCTTCTGCTCCGGTTTTGCCACAACATCACCATTTACGGTAATCTGCTTTGCTTTTATATACTTTTTCACTTCACTTCTGGTACCCAGCCCACAGTCAGCTAGGTATTTGTCAATTCGCATCATCGTAAATTAACTCCACTATAAATCAAGCTGTTTCTTTTATTTTGCTTGTTTTAAATACTCTACAAGGAAGTTCCACACACGCTCTGTTGATTCAATATTCAGTCTCTCCTTCGGGGTATGAATATCAAAGTTCTGTGGTCCAAAGGATACACAATCGAGGTCTTTTATCTTCTCAGACAGAATTCCACACTCTAAACCTGCGTGGATTGCGGTAAACTGTGGTGCTTCGCCATATACTTTTTCATAAGCAGCTGCAATCTCCTCGCGAAGCTTTGATTCCGCCTTGTATTCCCAAGCCGGATAATCACCAATCACTTCTGCTTCGCCGCCGACCAATTCAATAATGTTAATAATTTTATCTCTTAAATCTGCCTTACGGGTTCCTACGGAGCTTCGGATAGAAGTTTCTGTAATCAGCACATCTTCTTTCAGTTCCATAATTCCAAGATTCAAAGAAGTCTCTACAAGCCCCGGAATTGCCTGACTCATATGCTGCACACCGTTTGGAACCATGCGTAAGTAACATAATACCTTATTTAAGGATACGAAATCCAAGATATCCGCTTCCTGCACGCCTTCATTTGCAAAGCGAACGGAAACCTCCGGGTCAGATGTGAAGAACTCCTTCTTGAACACTTCAGAATGCTCCGAAAGGATTTCGGTTGCTCGTGCAACACACTCTTCCGGAACTAATAAATCCGCCACACATTCTCTTGGAATAGCATTGTCTTTCAGGCCACCTGCCAATGTGATGATTCCAAAAGGAAGCTCTTTTGCAAGGTTGTTTAACACTCTTCCCATTAAGATATCTGCATTTCCATGCTCCTTGTGGATTTCTGCGCCGGAATGTCCGCCAAACAGTCCGTCTACTTTTACTTTCAATACAACGCCGCTTTCGGTATTGCGTTTTACCGGAATGACAGCCTTAACCGCTGTACCACCTGCACAGCTTGTCAGGAAAATGCCTTCCTCATCACTGTCGATGTTTAACATTTTCTTGCCCTTTAACATGGACAAATCAATGCCGTAGGCCCCATTCATGCCGGTTTCTTCATCAACGGTAATAACGACCTCAAGGCGAGGATGTGCATATTCTGAGGAATCTAATAATGCAAGCGCATACGCTACAGCGATTCCATCATCACCGCCAAGGGTTGTACCTCTTGCTTTTACAAAACCGTCCTCTACATAAAGGTCTAAGCCATCCTTCTCAAAGTCAATCTCACAATCACTTTCCTTCTCACAAACCATATCCATATGTCCTTGAATAATCACAGGCTCAGAGGCTTCGTATCCAACAGTTGCTTCTTTAATGATAATTACATTGTTAAATTCATCCTGATAATATTCTAAACTATGCTCTTTAGCAAAACCAACCAAATAGTCACTAATCTGTTTGGTATTACCTGAACCATGCGGAATCTGTGCGATTTCCTCAAAATAATAAAATACACGTTCTGGTTGCAAATTTTCTAAAACTCTCATAAATTCCTCCTACATCTCATAAATATTAGTATGAAAAAAGTATCGTTTATTATAATTTTTATATTTTTAATTGTATGTTCCTGTATCTATCCAAATGTTGCATTTGAAGCATCCAAACAAGGAATTCTGACCTGGTTTAATCAAATATTGCCGGCACTTTTGCCGTTTACTATTTTATCCGGTATTTTCCTTCGAAGCAAATATATGGACAGCATTGGGGCTGGCTCGAATACGCTCTCTATCATACTTACCCTTATATGCGGATTTGTATTCGGTTTTCCAATTGGAGCCAAGCTTTCAGCCGATTTCTATTCACATTCCTTACTTACCAGAAAACAAGCAACCCTTCTGTCTGTTACAGCTAACAATTTCAGTACAATGTATGTTTGTGGTTACGTTTTACCAACCTTATTTGAGAACTCAAATTATAAGGCCCTAACCTATGTAATACTATATCTTTTCCCATTGGCGGCAGGTGTTGTGTTAATTCTTTTTACACGAGAAAATCCACAGGAACAAGTTCAAAAAAAATCGGCATCAAGATTTCAATTGGATATGCAAATCATTGACGCCGGAATTATAAGCGGTTTTGAATCGCTTATCAAAATATGCGGTTATATTGTTATGTTTTCCCTTGTGTCACACATGATATGTTATCTCTGGCAAACCAGCTCAATCTTTTCTGTGATATTATTAGGAAATCTTGAAATTACAAATGGAATTCAATTACTCTCGCAGAGCGATTATCTGTCCATTCAGTCAAAATATATGATTGCAATACAACTTTTGTCATTTGGTGGAATATCAGGTCTTGTTCAAACAGCATCTATCCTAAAGCCTTCTGGTTTATCCATGAAGAATTATGTAATCGGAAAAATTCTGTTGTCAGGCTTATCAATTCTACTCCTGAGCCTCTGTAGCAATATTTACAACTGATAAATCAATGGCTTCAACTATTTCTGATTCCTTTGGAGTCTCCATCACCGGGTCTGGTTCCGCCGGAAACAGTTCCATACGATTAGCAACAACCATATCTAAAAAGCCCTGCAACGAATTAATCAGATTATCATAACGTGCTCTGGAAGTATCAATAGAATTAATCAAAATGTCTTCTACACTTCTCAATTTATCATCTGTATAAGCCATAGCGCTCATACGGATGTTATTTGCTTCATTTGTTGCAGTATCTAAGATCTCCTGCGCCTGCTTTGTAGCAATCATAACCACTTCATTTGCCTGAGCATATGCCTGTTGCATAATCTGATGCTCCGATACAAGCTCATTGGTCTGAATCTGAGCCTGAGCAATAATCTGATCAGCCTTTGCCTGAGCATCCGCAAGGATAGCTTCTTTGTTGCTAATAATCTTTTGATATCTCTTGATTTCGTCCGGTGTCTTTCTACGTAAATCAGCAATCAGCTCCTCTAATTCCTCTTTATTTACAACAATCTTTGTTGTAGATAATGGTTGGAACTTACAGGACTCAATATACTCTTCAATTTCTTCAATACACTGTTCAATTCTACTGCTCATAAGTCTTCTCCTTATACTTTGCATAAATGCGGTCTATCAGCTGTTCTGGGACAAACCTTGAAATATCGCCTCCATAGGAAGCAATCTCCCTCACGATTGTGGAGGAAAGATAAGAATACTTCAAATTTGTAATAAGAAACACGGTCTCAGCATCTTCCTTCTGAACCTGATTAATCTGTGCAAGCTGTAATTCATACTCGAAATCCGTAACAGCACGAAGACCTCGAATAATAATAGTTGCATCAATTTGGCTCATAAAATCCACTAACAGACCATCAAAAGATTCTACTCGAACATTCGGTAAATCTTTTGTCATCTCTTTAATCATACTAACACGTTCTTCTAAAGAAAACAATGAATTTTTTGCACTGTTATGCAGTACTCCAACCACTAATTCATCAACCATTTTTGCAGAACGTTCGATAATGTCAAGATGACCAAATGTAACCGGGTCAAAGCTTCCAGGATAAACTGCTCTTCTCATATTACACCCCTATTTTCTTCTTAAAAACACATGAACGTTGGTTTTATATTTCTTATATTTGGTAATTTCAAAGCCCATCTCTTCCACATAATCAAAATTTGTTTCAGCAGATGCCTCTACAATTACCTTTGTATCTGGTTTAAGTAAGGAAGAGGTAGATAAATACTTTAATACTTCCTTCTCCAGCTCCTTGTTATATGGAGGATCCATAAAGATAATATCAAATTTATATTTGCCTTCTAAGGTATACAATGCAGATACTACATCACTTACCAGCAGACTTGCATTCTTATCAAACTTTGTAAAATGAATATTGTCTTCAATACATTTTGCGGCCTTACGGTTATTCTCAACAAATATCGAATATTCTCCGCCACGGCTTAGGCTTTCTAATCCCATTTGTCCACTTCCTGCAAACAAATCAAGGAAATAACAGCCTGCCACATCTCCCTGAAGCATATTAAATAGTGTCTCTTTAATCTGATCAGAAGTAGGTCTGGTATCCAAGCCTTCCGGGCATCTAAGAGGTAGACTTCTAGCTGTTCCTGCAATAATACGCATAATATTTGTACTCCTTTATGCTTTATTTCTGGTCTTTTAAGACGTCCTTGTTCTTTACTATATAATCCACTAATGATACGACTGTCAAAATTAGTGCTACATAAGTAACTACAGCAGCCACAATCTGATAAATTGGATTCTGGATATTAATAATCAGCAAAATCACCATAATCATCTGGAACACAGTTTTAAATTTGCCCCAATAGCTTGCGGCAATGACAACACCATTATCGGATGCAATCAAACGGAAGCCACTGATAATAAACTCTCTGGAAATAATCACAATGACCATCCAAGAAGCCAGCTGTCCTGTTTCTACAAGACAAATCAGAGCCGCACAAACAAGAAGCTTATCTGCCAGCGGGTCCATAAATTTGCCGAAATTTGTTACTAAGTTATCACGTCTTGCAAGATATCCATCTAAAAAGTCTGTAAAGCTTGCTACGATAAAGATTACAACTGCAATATAGTTTCCATATCCTTCAAAATATGGTGCGAGCATAAAAAACACAAAAAAAGGAATCATAATTACTCGTAAAATTGTAAGTTTGTTTGGTAAATTCATACTCATTATACTATTTCTCCAATCAAGTCATATTCATATGCACCAGTGACTTTTACTTTTACAATATCACCGGTCATAAGTTCTTCTTCTGTCTGAATGAAAATATATCCATCCACATTTGGTGCATCACGATAGGTTCTTCCAATATAGGCATTCTCATCAGCCACCTTACCTTCAATAAACGCAAAGGTTTCCATGCCGATTAAGGTCTCGTTTTTATCAAAAATAACCTCTTCCTGAAGCTCCATAACATCCGCCTGCCAGTCAAGCTTCAATTCCTCATCCACCTGATTAGGAAGCTCCGCTGCAACAGTTCCTTCTTCCGGCGAATATGCAAAAGCTCCAAGACGGTCAAATTCCATGTCGTTGATAAACTGCATTAGCTCTTCATGCATTTCCACTGTTTCCCCCGGGAATCCGCAAATAAGCGTCGTTCTAAGAGTAATATCCGGAATTCGCTCACGAAGATATGCAATACGCTCTTCTAACTCAAGTCGATTCGTTTTTCTTGCCATTTTACGAAGAATCTCGTCATTGCAATGCTGAATTGGCATATCAAGATAATGACATACCTTTTTATTACGAATGATAGCCTCAATAAGCTCTTCGTAGATTTCTTCCGGATAACAATACATAATACGAATCCAAAACAGACCAGAAATCTTATTCAATTCATCTAACAATTTATGAAGTGATTTCTCGCCATATAAATCAATGCCATAAAGTGTTGTTTCCTGTGCAACCAGAATCAGCTCCTTGACACCATTTTCTGCCAGTTCCTTTGCCTGCTCTACCAGCTCCTCCATCGGAACACTGCGGTATCTGCCGCGAATGGAAGGAATAATACAGTAGGTACAGTTTTTATTGCAGCCTTCTGCAATCTTAAGATAAGCATAATGACCACCTGTTGTCACTACACGCTTGTTTGTAAGCCTTGGAAGCCCCTCTAAGGTACTTACATTTTTATAATAATTTTGTCCTAAAGCTTCTATTACCGCTTCACAAATCGCGTTATACGAATTGGTGCCAAGAATTGCATCAACCTCCGGAATTTCTTCCTTGATTTCATCCTGATAACGCTGAGCTAAACACCCTGTAACAATAAGTGCTTTACAGCTCCCCGCATTCTTGTACTCTGCCATCTCTAAAATGGTATTAATGCTTTCTTCCTTTGCATCATTAATAAAGCAACAGCTATTAATGATAATAATGTCAGCTTCCGTTTCATCATCACACATAACAGTGCCCTGTTCGGTTAGCATTCCAATCATAAATTCAGAATCCACAAGGTTCTTGTCACAGCCCAAGGAAACAAACAATAGTTTTTTGTCTTTTAATACATTTCTCATAGATAGAAAACAAAAAGACTGCCACAAAGTATATCTTTCGGCAGTCTTCTCCTTTAATTAGTTATTTTCGTCAGCGATAATTTTCACGTCGCTATTCATAATCTCTTCAACTGCGATAGATAGTGGTTTATTACACTTTGGATTATCAACCATTGGTTCAGCTCCGTCAATAATCTGACGTGCTCTTTTTGCAGCTGCTAAAACGATAGAATAACGGCTGTTAACTACTGGTTCTTCACCA
>CAYMYV010000082.1:0-8412 GCA_964394775.1 uncultured Lachnobacterium sp.
AAAAAATATAGAAAACTAAATAAACTCTCTGTCAATGATGTTGTTATACAATTATCTGAGCAATATGGTCTTAATGTTGCAGAAAAGACCATTTATGGTTGGGAAAGCAATCAGGCACACCCAACCGCCGATACCTTTGTTGCTTTATGTGATATCTATAAAATCAACGCGATTTCTGACATCTTTTCCGATACGGTAGAGCCAAAGGGCTTCCCTATTACCACGGATGAACGTCAGATTCTGGAGCAATATCGTAGTAATCCGCAGATGCAGCCAGTTATCAAGAAGATTCTGGACTTGATGTAAGCGATGTCTATTCTATAATATCCCCAAGATCCGGTTCTTCATATACCGGAAGGTCGCTTTCATATTCCAACGTATCATTCATCGCTACCATAAGCTCACTGTGCATCATATGAATCAGCTCCTCAGCCGTTGAAAATTGACGAAAGCATTCATAATACCCATATTCTTCGCTATATCTTAAAAAATACCAGCGTCCCTTCAACGATTTGCATACATCCATATCAGTGCTTTTTATTACTCCCTCATATTCCTTGAGTAGTTTTTCAATTTTTTCGTTCTCTGTCATAAAATTTCTCCTTTTTTCTTACTTTTTCTTATTTTCTCATACTTTTTTACGTGTTACAACTGTAAATATAAGAAAAAAATTGCGCCACACATCATAATCTGACGTGTAGCGCCTTCTCATAAAACACTATTTTACTACTTCTGCTAGAATTTTTCCCATCGACTTCATCATACCCAAATCTGTAGTTCCAAATTTCGGACTACGGTTGAAGAAATCAAAGGATACGACAACCTCAGGTTTTCCATCCTGCATAAGCATATACTGTATAAATTTTGCAGATTCCTGCTGTAAATTCTTCTTATATGCCAATGGTAGTTTTTTCTCCAGATGAGCAATGATGCTTTCTATATAATATCCATTGCTATCAAATCTTTCCAGATAATCTGGTTCAAAAACGAAGCTCAAGTTCTCAATTGGATTGATATAATTACCACGGCTATATGTACGATGCATATCTTCGCCCATGTAGATTGCAATGCCATCAATATCAAAATACGTCTGCATATCCTGCATAACACTATTAATTGCAGCTTTTCCTTCTCTGTGTAGCTTTAAAAACATCTCTGTCATTAACGCATGCTTGTCCGCATCACTAATGGTTGCTTTCAAACCAACGCTTCGTTCTGAATCCTTATTTTCATCTATCCTTCCATGTAAATGCTCTCGATAAATGATATAACGGTTCTTACCTTTATCCTTCGCGATATACAGAGCTTTATCTGCTTTTTTAAATAGCTCTTCATAGGTGGTTCCGTCTTCCGGAAATTTCGATATACCACAAGAGAACGAGATATTAAAGCCCTCCTTCTCTACAAATGCCCACTGTGCGTGCTTTACAATCACCTTCATGATTCTTCTTAAATCTTCTTCAGAAGGCACGCTTTCCAGCACAAGCATGAATTCATCCCCTCCAAATCTGCCTGCCATACCACGTGTATGCGTCGCACTGCGGAAAATCTCAGCACTGGTAGCAATCACCTGATCTCCAAACATATGACCGTACTTGTCATTAACCTGCTTGAAGTCATCAATATCTATCAGCACCAGATATCCACCCTGCTTACTATTCTGAATGCGCTCTACCGCATACTCATTAATTGCACGTTTATTCAAAAGTCCCGTAGCCGGATCATTGGCATTCTCTGACATGTAGTACGACTTATGTGGCTTACTATCTCCCACATAATGAACAAGTCCTATTAACTTGTATCTCACATCTTCTTTATACAAGACAGTACAATTACACTCTAAACGAACCCCCTGCAAATGTTCAGCTATCACGGTTGCATCCGTCTCAACTTTAAAGCAGTCAATTCCTTTATGTATCATTTCCGCTACCGAAATAAATTCATCCCTCTGCTTTTCTGTATATTCGGAATTATTGCGAACCTCTTCTATTGCATCTGACAGATTTCTATAAAAAAACCTTCTGCTGTGTCCATGAAAATATTCATACATCTCCAGCATATCGGTCTGATACGTGTATTCCAAAAACACTCCGTCATGCAAGGTCATCAACTGGCGATATTTCGCAAGCTGGTCCACACATACCTTGTATCTGTCGGTAATCGCCATAATATCTGTTATCTCAATATCAAAAGAGCGTACATCCTGTATTACCTTACCATTGTAATACATCTTCATATAGACATAACGATAAGTATCGAAATCTGTCATAAGACGTACCATCAGGCACTGTGGCTCCTCATCCATTTTGGTTGCAGCGTCCAAAAAAACATCTACATCATCCGGATGCAATAATTCAGGAATGGAAAAACCACTCTTTTTCCCAATCAAATGATAGAAACGCTCATCTGCATTTACAATATAAAAGTTATCCCTGATTGATGCTTTTCCATAGTAAATCTGATATTCACTTTTTTCTGTCTGATACTCTGTAATGTTCAATATAAAATCCCCCTACTCCGAAACAATGTTCTGAATCTATATCTCACTCTTCACCATAATGAAACCAATACTAGCTTTTATAAACTCCTTTTTTTTAAGCCCGCTGATATATCTCTTCCGTCGCGAATGCCAGCTTCGTAATGATATTATCACAGGTTGGATAACAATAGAACGAATCCTTTTCTGTAGTAATATCAAAGCAATCTGGAATACGACTAAATTCTGTTTTCCCATCCGTCGCAGACAAAATCCCACACTCATCCATTACCCAACGCTTGCCACACTCTGTACAAAATAATTCTGTACCTTTTGAATCCATCTTTGACTCTGTCATACAGTGTGGACACTGATACAGAATACGATGCAGTCCCTCTGCACGATAGCTTTCCTTAATCTCAATACCATTCTCTAACTGATAGCGATATTCATCATAGTCAAAAGCACTATGTAATCGGTTTCTTATTTCCTCTTCAGGCAACGTAGCAGCCTCTTGGGCTGTAAGAATCTGCGTCAATGTGGTATGTAACGGCACCTTGCGTTTCTTTCTGAAGTTCCAAAATGGTGCAGACAGGTAATT
Source organism: uncultured Lachnobacterium sp. (assembly GCA_964394775.1). Classification (GTDB taxonomy): domain Bacteria; phylum Bacillota; class Clostridia; order Lachnospirales; family Lachnospiraceae; genus Roseburia. The sequence goes on from CAYMYV010000082.1 coordinate 3,078, forward strand.
TCCATGATGAACAGCTACAACCACCGGTACTTTATTGAGTCGAATTAATTTAGTTAACGACTCTGGCAAATATGATGTGGTTCCACAAGGTGAATATCCTGCTTCCGGATACATACATAAAATATCACCTTTTTTTAAGCAACGCGATATAGACTTCACAAGTGAAATATCATTTACAAATTTGTTGGTGCAAACGGCACCAATGAGTTCCATCAACCATGGACGCATCTGGTAACCATCCACATTTACCACGTTATTTACACAGTGTGGCCAGGTCCCCATAGCACACAACTCAAAATCCATAAAGCTCATATGATTGCTCAACAACAAATATGGTGGTTTCAAGTCTTCCATATTGATTTTTTCCACTTTATATTTTTTACCAAATAAAGCAATCTTTGATAATACCCAAATCAAACCTACGATAAACAGCGGCTGGCGAATCGCCGGCTTCTTCATATTATAGTAGCGCTTATTCTTATATTTTGGCTCTATATTCATTTCTCATATTTCCCCTATTATCATAACTAAACATACCCTATTTTATTTTACATGATTTTACAATGATTCGCAAGAAAAACTGACCCTAAATGTCTAATCGTGTTGAATTTTCAATTTTTAGATGATATTATGGGTAAAAAGTATTTCTGGAGGAATATTTTGGACAAAGTTATGACTATATGCAGTATTGCTATTTGCTTACTGTTTTTCATCCTGCTAATAACATACATATGCTTTCGCATTGTTTTCTTTGTTTCAAGAAAGCCTGTGAAAAATCCAGACGAATATCCTATTCCAGATGGAAAAATTTATGAACCGCATCGTGATACTATGGTCAATTGGATGAAGGAGGCAAGAAAACTTCCTTACCAAGAGTTCACCATCACCTCCTTCGATGGTTTAAAATTATATGGAAGATATTACGAATACCAAAAGGGCGCCCCGATGGAATTGATGTTCCATGGTTATCGTGGCAGTGCCGAAAGAGATTTGTGCGGAGGTATTCAGCGTTGCTTTGCGATTGGACGAAATGTTCTTATCGTAGACCAACGTACTAGCTGCAAAAGCGAAGGCAGCATCATAACCTTTGGTATTCATGAAAGCAAAGATTGCCTTGCCTGGATTGATTTTGCAATACAGCATTTTGGAAAAGACGTTAAGATTATTTTAACAGGAATCTCCATGGGAGCTTCCACCGTAATAATGGCTGCCGGGCATCCACTTCCTGAAAATGTCGTAGGCGTTCTGGCAGATTGCGGATTCTCTTCCGCTCGGGCTATTATTATAAAATGCATCAAACAAATGCATTTGCCGGTTGCATTGGTTTATCCATTTGTTAAGCTTGGAGCAACCATCTTTGGTCATTTCAATTTGGAGGCATATTCTCCAATCGAAGCAATTAAAAAATGCCGTGTTCCAGTCATTCTCTTCCACGGCGAAAATGATGATTATGTTCCTTGCGAAATGAGCCGCATGAATTATGAAGCTTGTAATGCTCCAAAAAAACTCGTTACCATACCCGGTGCAGGACATGGCCTTTCATACATTATTGATCCTAAAAGATATTTAGAGGAGCTTTCAGAATTCTTTACAAAAAATGGAGTGCCTACAGAAATTGTGTAGGTACTCCATTTCTTAATTATCAATAATTTTTCTTGCAGCATGCACACCACTACCAGCTCCAATGATGTACAGCCTTATCTGTATTCGTCTAATACACTCTTTAGCAATTCCGGATTATCCGTCATGATACAGTCACATCCAAGCTCGATTAGTTCTCGCATCTCATCCGGGTCGTTAATGGTCCAATATTGAACCGCAATATTTCTTCTATGAGCTCGGTCAATAAGCCCCTGATTATTTAAGTAGATTTCAATTCCCAAATCATAGCTTGTTGGAACCTGTAAGCATGCAAAGTCACTCTTATCAAAAATATTTACACCCAGATACTGTGTAATAACAAACTTAGCAGCAGTGCCTGTTGGTGCACCTCGTAAAAGGTCTGAATATTTTGTTTTTAGCTCTTCTTCAATCTCATCATGGAAGGTACCAACAACAATCTGGTTCCTGTATTCCGGATATTCATTCAGTGTTTCACTCAAAATTCTGCAGGCTTCATACCCAAGCTCTCCACTATTTTTAATCTCTACAATAAACAACAAATCCGGGTATGTCTCATAAAACTCTGCAAACAGCTTGTCTACTGTTGCAATCTGTAAGCCTGTACCTGCCAGGTCGGTTACATCCTTATAAATTCTTTCTCCGCTTTCATCTTCGAAATAATAACCAAAATTATACTGTTCCAGCTCAGCAAGTGTCATATCCTTGATGTAGTGTCTGTTCTCTTCGTTTTCACAAAGTGCTTCTACTTCATCCAAAGTCAAATCCCCATTGATATTACAGGTTTCATCGACATATGCGTCATGGTTATAAACTAAGTATCCATCCTTCGTAATATATAAGTCACTTTCAATAATATCAACACCAATGGTATTTACTGCTTCACGGAATGCAAGCATAGTATTTTCCGGATTATTATCTCCGCCACCCCTATGAGCGGCAATCATTGGAAGCTCACCGTCTGCCACAACGAATGGATTATCTTCCACATTTTTTGCCGGTGGAATGATATTAATAATTATCATAAACACAACAATTGCTGCTATGATAATTCCAAATATTTTTAGTCCTTTGTGTTTCTTCATTTATTCTTCCCCCTATTTAATCCTTCTAGCTTCTAAATAGTAACGCTTCTCTACCGCGTGTCCCATAGAGAATGTCTTTCTTGGAAGCACGCCATCACTGATAACTCCGCGGAACAGCTGATTCTTCTCCATCGCCGGAAGAAGGAAGCCAATTGCATCCTGCTGCACTGCAAGTGCTTTTAAATCCTCTTCTCCGTGAATATAATCTGTCACGCCTTCGTGTGATTCCAGATATTCATCTAAGAATTTCTGCAAAATCCCTACTGCGAGCTCGCCTTTTTGTTTATCAAGAATAATTGTTCCACTCTGGTCACCGATTACCCACTGAATTGGGAAGCCTGCTTCACCACAGCAATTCTCCTGCAAAGCAGCCAATAAACCTTTTGCATCGGTTTTGGTAACGATTCTATGAATTGGTTCAAACACCTGCGACTTATCATAGATATTCTCAAGCTCTACAAGCGCATATCTTGCCGCATGATTCGACATGTCCTGTCCCGGATTATTTTTCTTAAGCTCTTCATAGCATGCTTTTGCTGTTGCAAGGGAATGATTTCCATCTCCCACTGCAAAGGTCATTGGCGTTCCACTTAAATCTGTATATTTCGACGAAAGACTTGCTTCAAACTGTGCCAATCTCTCTTCAAATGCCTGTACCGCATCACCCTGCACAAGCCAGCCTGTAATGTGTCCGCCATTTTCCATTAAGTCAAAATCATATATTTTTTCCAGGCTTTCTGTTCCTGTTGTAAATGGTTCTAACAACAGATTCTGCGCATCATCACATAGAAGGAGTACATGTGGGAGCTCGATTGCTGCGTCCTTACGCACACGCATACGTGGTGGAATTCTCTCCGGCACCGTCTTCTCTGTTGCGCGAATTGGTGCATCTGTCCCCGGCTCATAATTATAGGCATCCAAGTCTACCATTCCAAGCAAGCCTCTTCGGATGCTTCCATTTTGCATGGTTCGCTCAATATATATGTATGCATTGTCATATTCGGTAAAAACGCCATTCGCAAGATACTCTGCCATAGCATTATGAATATTATCAATATGAGCGGCTTCTTTGTCCGTTCCCAGCTCTGCTTCCGGTAGAATCAAGCGAAATGCGGATTTGCTGTCTCCAACATATTCTTCCACTCTCTCCCAATACTCTGGTTGGGATGTAAATTGGTCACAGGCAACAACGGACCATTTTGACATATCTTCTACTTTTGGCAATAGCACCTTTGCCGGTAAAAAAACTTGTGATTTCATAAATTTGTTCCTCGTAAAAAAAATCTCGTACATATCTTATTGTATAATAGATTCCTATTTATCTCAAGAAAATAATTTAAAAGGAGTGTCCATTGACACTCCACTAATTTAACAACCATATTCCAAAATTTAAATAACCTGCAAACGTCAACCAGATTAAATATGGAATATTCAGATACGCGGCCAGTTTATTAATGTTTTTGAATCGTAATATCATAATCAATACCAAAACCCATAACAATATCAGCCATAGGAAAGAAAAGAAATACCACTCAAAATTAAAGAAAAATGTTGACCACAGGAAGTTCACCATCAGCTGATAAGCATATATCCGAATTGCTGCAGTTATATCCTCTCTGTCTGCATCCGATGTCAATATGAGATAAGACGAAACTCCCATTAGTACATATAGTATTGTCCAGACCACCGGAAACAGCCATCCGGGCGGTGCTAACGGAGGCTTGTTCAGAAATTCGAAGACCTCCATACTATTTCTCGTAAGTATCGCTGAAACTGCACCAACCATCAGTGGGATTGCAATACATACAAATAATAAGCGCTTGTTGATTTTCATAGTTTAAATCCTTTTTGTTTAGCCTATGATGCATTGGTCCAAAATATACTAGCTTACTACTCTTCCCGCAGCTCGAATCCGCACCCAAATGCATCCACCGAATATCTTATAGCAATTCATGCTTGTGACACTTCTAATTATGGCGAATTCGCTATAATTAGAACGCCATTTATTACATTTTCGCACATAAACTGAAAGATTTGTACCTTCTTTAGCATTATCCAAACAGTACCTTACCGAAAGTTTCACGTTCTAGACAAATTGGGAGTTATGTGTTTGCTTTGAGCAAGCACTTAAAAATTGCATTTGGGTATATAGAATTTTTTCAGTTAAAATACCCTTCCTTTTTTGGTTTTCCGGGGTATTTTCGACAGATTTTCTTATGTATACCCAAATCATATGATATAGCCTTACAGATTCTTTGCTCGTTGACGTGGTATTCGTCAAATGAAACTGCGAACACTTTCATTTTTCTCATTACTCGCGCAAAAATGCCCTATATCAGCCACTTAAACTGATATAGAGCACCTTATAATCATAGAATTGTTTTAATGATTAAAGCAACTCCTAGCATTAAACAAATACATCCCCATATTCTTACACACAAAATAATTTTAGGATTACTATTTATCTCTTTCATTCTTATAAAAGCTGTATCCGGCGATTTCAAATTTAGAAAGAATTTTGGGAAAATAATAAATAAAATTGAAACAAGAATTATAACTATCCCAGCAATTATCATACTATTACTCCTTCCGATACTCTAAAATATCTCCAGGTTGACAATCTAACACAT
>CAYMYV010000083.1:0-8404 GCA_964394775.1 uncultured Lachnobacterium sp.
TCCTCCATAATGTAACTGCGGAGATTTCCGATATGTGCAAAATGATATACGGTTGGTCCACAGGTATACATCGCAATCTTTCCATCCTCATGTGGGATGACAGTATCGATATTTCTTGTTAATGTGTTGTAAAACTTGAATTTATTTTCCATGTTGTTCTCCTCAAACCTATATTGTAAATTATCGACTACATCCTCTATCGATTATGCGCCTCTGTCGTCATTACCAGCAGCTTCTTTAATTCCTCAAGCTCTTTTTCAAGCGAATCCACACGCTCACTCAGCTGAACCTCATGCTTCTCCAAGGTATCCAATTCCTCATGAATTGGGTCAGGCATCTTGTGGTCCAAATCTGCCTGTGGAACCGTCTGCTTATTTCTCTTTACGATTCGTCCGGGAATACCAACTACGGTACAATTTGGCGGAACCTCTTCTAGTACCACACTTCCGGCACCAATCTTACAGTTATCTCCGATGGAAAAAGACCCAAGCACCTTCGCACCTGCACTTACCATAATGTTATTGCCAAGGGTTGGATGACGCTTCCCCTGCTCTTTTCCTGTACCACCAAGGGTCACGCCCTGATACAGCGTACAGTTATCACCAATAATGGTTGTTTCTCCTATTATAACACCGGAACCGTGGTCGATAAATAGTCCTTTTCCAATTTGTGCACCCGGATGTATCTCAATCCCTGTTTTTCTTACTGCCTTCTGTGACAGCCATCTTGCCCAGAAGAAATGACCATTGATATACCACTTGTGCGACACGCGGTACATCATCATTGCTTTAAAGCTTGGGTACAAAAACACTTCCCAGTTGGAGTGAATCGCAGGGTCTCTTTCACGTATAATATTAATTTCTTCCTTCACGTCATGAATAAATCCCATGGTGTGCCCTCCTATACCATACTATGTCTATGTGCATAAGCAGCCTTCTGTTGCTATGCCTATGCGCGAAAAAAACGGACTACTTCCTCTCTAGAGACGAAGTAATCCGTGGTTCCACTCTAATTCGAAGTGTTGTCAAGCAACGTTCGCGCGACTTTTTCGACGTTCGCGCAGCTTTTGTACGCTGTACACCGTACAATATAAACACTTCCTTAAGCACATAACGTGTGCGATGCGTACCCGGCTAGGTATACACTTCACCGGATCAGCTCCCGGATGCACTTTCGAAAACCTAAGACTGAAGCTGCTTTCAGCCGGTGACAGCTTCTCTCTTTCGTCTTGTTCTGCTTCCTACTCTTTCCGTTCTAAGCCTTTTTCCATATAAGTATATGCACTTTCACCTTTATATGTGAAAACTCAAAAACTTATTCTTTAGTTTATTCAACCAAAGTGATTTTGTCAACTAGAAAATCTGCATGCCACTTAAGATTGCTTTTGCCGGACCGATGTAATCATCCTGTACTGCAACCTCCTTAGACAAACGAATGCTATTAAGCACTTCGCTTAATTTACCTGTAATGGAAATACCGGTCACCGGAACTACCCCATTACCATCATTGTAGTATGCCAGGCGCACTTCTCCACCAATGTAATCCTTGAATGCATCTACCTGAATCCCGGACATGGATATCACTTCCAAATATGGTGTTTTTGCCAGACACATTGGGCATGCGGTTCCCGCTTCTACTGTCATACAAGAAAGCATACCTGTTGGTTTCTCACCCAAATACTGTCCATAACGGTTTGAACCAAAGTAATTGATAGCTTTCCCATTCTCTACTACTTTGATTTCACCTAATTCCATACCATCCACGTCGAATTTGGCACTGCGGATATTTCCTTCCTTTTCCCCTGACATGGTGATATGAATGGCATCTCCTGTTAATTCCTTTTGAATCATGTCCCCTTTACTATGTACATTCGCTTTGGAGTATACACGACCATAAGATAAACCATAGGCAATGTTTGCCATCAAATGAGAAAGCTCCTTCTTGTTTAAAATAACGTTTCCTGTCAGCTCTTTCTCAGGCGTTTTCGCTTCATAGCGGGCCTTTACCTCCTGAAGCTTCATTTCGATTTCTTTACGAATAACCATCTCATCTAAGCTATTGAAATTGTACTGCTGATACAACTCCACGCTTTCTTCTGCTCCATTGTAGGTTGGAATTGCTTCCACCATTGCAGTATATTTTACCTGTGTTTTATGGATTCCCTTATTGTTCATAATGGTTTCTGTAATTTTATTTACAAAAATCTCTACAGAATTTAAAGAATTCAATTCATCCATTGACGCAGAAAAAACAGCGGTTGCAATTACGCCTGCGATTTCATTTAAGGTCTTTCCACTAAAGTTGCTTACCACTTCATATTCGCCCTGCCCATTTTCCGGCAATTCGTAGTTTGGATTGTCAATCAGCAATGCTTTTTCTACAGACTGGGCTATCAGCTCCTCTACCTCCTCCAAGCTTGTAGACGGATAAATGATAAAAGAGGAATCGCCTTTATACTCTTCGTGGTTGACATAAACGGTTACTTCTTTATCGCAGGTATTGGTTCTTCTTGTGGTTTCCAATTTCCCTTTTACGAAGAAAAGCTCATAGCTTTCCTTTTGTTTCAAATTGATTTTATAGTCACTTACCTGACTATTCTTTTCCAAAAGTTCAATAATCTGTTTCATGCTCTATTACCCTAATTTAACCCTTACCTTTAATGCCGGACCGCCATCACTGACGCGAACCCATTCTTTATAGCCTTTTCCGCAATGGCCCGCTCCAATAATTTCAAAATCATCAGAAATCATAGAAATTGATTTTAACAAATCCGGAACATAGCCACTCATAACAACCGGTGATACCCAATTGTCTGTCAGCTTACCATCCACAATTTCAATACCATACTGCGCTACACACTGAATCGCCCAGTTTTTAGGATCTTCCATACCGTTATTCGTTTCAAATAACATGTAACCATGCTTGATGCTGGCAATCATATCTTCCAGCTTATCGTTTCCTTTTTCAAAGAAAGTGTTGGTCATACGGGCATAAGCCTTTCTTCTTGCCGACTCTCTTCTTCCATTTCCTGTAGGTGTCGTTCCAAGCTGGGTAGCAGATGCCAAATCGGAAATACCTGTTACCAAAATTCCATCCTTAATAATCTGTGTATCTCCTGCTAAAACACCATCATCATCAAAGAAATAAGAGGCAGCACTCAGTGTCGAAGCCGCACCATCTCTCATGTTACAAATAGGAGAAGCCACATACTTTCCTACATATTGTTTTGCTAAGGCTCTGTCTTTGACAAACTGGTCCATTTCTACCCCATGACCAAAAGCCTCATGAGCAATAAGACCTGTAATAGAAGGTGCTGTTATTACATCATATTCTCCAGGAACCACCGGCTTTGCCAAAGTCAGCATATGCGCTTTATGTAATAGCTTCTCTATCTTCTCCGGAAGCTCGTTCATAACCTCGGAAAGCTTATGTGAATATGTACCTTCATGCGCCTGAATGGTCTTATCATTCTCATTATAAACTACCACTGCTGTACCATTTGCCCATGTATAATTCTGATCTAACTCTCTATTCTCTGAAATAAAAAGCTTCGAAACCTCCAATAGTCCCACATACACCTGTGCATTTAACACATTCTCCGATTTATCACATAAGGTCTTACAAATTCCCTTACAGAAATCCAGGATTTCGCTATCCTTATAATTTTCAAAATCCCCTGCCCTTTCGAAGGACTTAACCAATGGTTCATCATTCAGATGAACTTCATCAATGGTGTTTTCTTTTAAAGAATCACTTATTGCAAGCGATGCAGCAATTTCTTTTGCCAGCGCTTCCATATCTCCGGAAATATCATCTAAAGAGTATTCATAAAATTCATGACCATTGCTCATTTTAATGACAAATCCACATTCCATATCGGAGCCCGGATCAATTCCAGAGGTGGTTTTATCTACAACGATATCTGTTGCCTTGATATCCACACCCAAAACACTTACATAATTAAAGCTTTTCTTCAGCTCCTTCACAAGTGTCTTGATCTCGTTTCTTTTTGAATTCAAATACTTTGAAAAACTCATCTTTTTTCTTTCCTTTTCCCATTAATTCTTCATTTTCTTTTTTTCTTTGAGCCTTAATTTCTTTTGCCAAAGTAATTACGCGTTCCTCTTCTACAATGAGAATTTTGTCCGCTTCATTGTGTTCGTAGTAATAGCTTTCTGCGTCAGGCACAAGCTTCTTTGGAATCCATGTAAGGTACATTGGTTTTAATAAAAAACCTAATATCAAATTCCATACTCCATAAGAGCCTACACATAGCAGCGCCACGATTGCTATTTTTCCATAGCTTAAGAGAATATCCATCAAATTAACATCTGCTGTCATTTCAAATCCCTGTGTAACCGATTGCACCACATAGCCTATCACATATAGAAAAACCGCAACGACATATATGACATTGCATAAAACAGACCTCGCTTCCGTTGGATTTCCTGCACGAAGCGACGCCGCCTTCGCCATTTTATATAAGGACTTGGAATCCGTAGCCACATCCTCTGTTATTTCCTTTTGCAGCTTCGGTCTGTATATATACCAAAACAACAACGCAGTTATCGCACACACTCCTATCGTCAGCACATACAACGATATGACATAACTAAGAAGCTTCATCCCCCAATGCATGTCCGGAGAAATAAGCAGCGTTCCCACTGACTTCCATACCCCTGCCAGAACAGGAGTTTCATTCAGATACTGCGTAAGACTCTCGTTTTGCAATCCCTGCAATGCCCCAAATGTAATCACGAAAAAATAAAATAAAAAGCTTAGATTCCCGACTATTTTTATAATTTTCTCAAGAATCCTTTTTTTCTTAGCTGTAATTAACTTCTTACTTACATACTCCCAGTTTCCCCTAAAATTCTCTTCCGTAATTGGACTTATATACTTTTTCATAACAGAATACCTTCTCTTTTGTAGTAAATGTAAAATTACTAGCTTAGTTGCTACAGCCGCCACATCCGCCACCGCAGCCTACCGGAACGCTGGCCTCGTACAAGGTTGCAAGGGAGCAGATTGCCTGTGCTGCCATACCTTCCTCGCGTCCTGTAAATCCCAGACGCTCCTCTGTGGTAGCCTTAACATTAATCTGGTCTCTTTCAATATGAAGCACCCTCGCGATATTTTCCTCCATCTGGTCGATATAAGGGCGAAGCTTTGGTTTCTGGGCAATGATTGTTGCATCGATATTTTCAATTACATATCCTTTTTCCTCTATCAGCTCGCGTACATGAGCCATAAGCTTCATGCTGTCTGCACCCTTGTATTCCGGGTCAGTATCCGGAAAATGCTTTCCAATATCGCCTAATGCCGCTGCTCCAAGCAAAGCATCCATGATGGCATGTACCAGTACATCTGCATCTGAGTGACCGAGCAAGCCTAATGTGTGTGGCACGGTTACTCCACCGAGAATCAACGCTCTGCCTTCTACTAATTTATGAACATCATATCCTAATCCTACGCGCATACTTTTAATTCCTGCCTTTCAAAATTGTGTATCCAATCAGACTTTAATAAATATATCATAAAAATCACCGAGCTAATACTCCATGTGATTGGATAAGCCAAGAAAATCAACTGAATATTATCAAACATCTGACCTACGATGGTGATATACATAATACGAATAAGGCACCATGAAATCATCATAACATACATGGGAATCGTCGATTTTCCTGCCCCACGAAGTATCGCCGCTGACGCATGCGAAAATGCCAAAAGGAAATAAAACAATGCACAGGTATGTGCCTGCAACACCCCAAAGGCTATGCTACCGGCCTCTCCTCCAAACAATGAAATCAATGCAGGAGCGAAATTATAAAACAGGATACCTACTGTCTCCGCCAAAATTAATGCACATGCCATGCCAAATACTGCACCCTTTTTCACACGGTCATATTTCTTTGCCCCAATATTCTGACTTACAAAGGTGGTAAGTGCCATCGTAAAGCAGGTAATCGGAAGGAATGCAAATCCTTCAATCTTGGCATACGATCCACACCCTGCCATAGCAGCCGTACCAAACGCATTGATATTGGACTGTACCACAATATTTGCCAAGGAAATAATAGAATTCTGTATTCCCGACGGAAGTCCAAGGGTTAGAATCTGTTTTATCATATCCTTGTCAATCCCAATCTCTTTGATATGAATCTGATATACATCATTTACATGCATTAGCCTGTTCATACAAAGGATAACACTTAAGAACTGCGAAATAATCGTGGCCAATGCCGCATACTCTACACCCAGACGGAATACACCACAGAAAATCAAATCCAACACCACGTTGACAATGGACGAAAAAATCAAGTAATACAGTGGGTGCTTGCTATCTCCAATAGCATGGAGAATACCCATACATATGTTATACATAACCGATGCCAGGGACCCACAGAAATACACTCGCAAATATAAAACGGAATTTGCATATACCTCTGCCGGCGTGCCCATCCATTTCAAAATAATAGGTGTGAATATAACGCCGATTATTGTCATCAACACACCAGCAATCAGACCAAACGCCACATCCGTGTGTACTGCTTTTCTTACTTTTTCATAATCTCGCGCGCCAAAATATCTACCTATCACTACTCCGGCTCCCATGGCCGTTCCATTAAAGAAACCTACCAAAAGAAATATCAGGCTTCCTGTAGAGGTTACCGAAGCTAATGCTTCGTCTCCTAAGAAGTTCCCTACTATGAGGGAATCCGCCATGTTGTACATTTGCTGGAATAAATTTCCCAAGAATAGGGGAATTGCGAAACCAATTATCTTTTTCGGAATTGACCCCTCCGTCAGAGCCGTACCCTTCTTCGTTTCACTACTACTCATTACAATCTACCTCAAAAAATTACCTTGCATGCAATGCACACAAAACAATTATACTCCTTTTTTACTTACCAATCAAATAAAAAACAACAGACTTTTTTGTCAACTTCCAATTTTTCTGCTATACTACTAAATATCACTATTTAAAACACAAACTGAGGTACCTGAATATGACCTACAAATTCGCCATCTGCGACGACGAAGCTACCGTAATTGAATATGTTTCTGCTATCGTAACTGACTGGGCAAAAGAAAACGGGCACGATATCCGGCTTTGTCCCTTTTCTTCAGGAGAAAGCTTTCTTTTTTCCTATGAGGATGAAAATGATTATGATATTCTGCTTCTTGATATAGAGATGGGACAAATGGATGGGGTAAGTCTGGCAAAAACCATTCGTAAGAAAAATGAAACCGTTCAGATTGTCTTTATCACGGGATATTCGGAATATATTGCCGAGGGCTACGAGGTATCCGCACTTCATTATCTTATGAAACCTGTCAAAAAGGAAAAGTTATACGAAGTGCTAAACCGTGCTGCGGAAAAGATTCAGAAAAATGAGCGTATGCTGATACTGGAAATCTCGGGCGAGACCATTCGTGTGCCTTTCCATGAAATCCGATACATAGATGTAAACTCCAACTATATTACCATCCATGGTAAAGAAGAATACACCGTAAAGAAAACCCTAGGTGATATTCAAAAAGAATTGGATGAGCGCTTTTTTAAAGTAGGCCGCTCTAGTATCGTAAACTTGAATATGGTACAGCGTGTAACCAAAACCGACGCTTATCTATCCGACGGCTCTATAATCCCTCTTCCAAGAGGAGCTTACGAGCCACTAAACAGAGCAATTATTATGCATTCATAGTCTTTTCGGCAAACTACAAAGGAGTACTTTATGTCACTTTTTTCCAAACGTATTGACAAACAAATCGCATCCTATCAGCGTGAACTCATCGAGACACATTATGCTGAAGTAGAAAATATGTACAAACAGATTCGTGGCTGGCGTCACGATTATCGCAATCACATTCAGGTCATGAAGGCTTATGCCAGCGACGGCAACTTAGAAGCCCTAAAAAACTACCTGGATGAACTAGACACAGATTTGTCCACGGTAGATACCGTTATCAAAACAGGAAACGCCATGGCGGACGCGATTTTAAATAGCAAGATTTCTTTAGCGAAATCCAAAAACATTCCTGTGCACGCAGATGCTCATATCCCTTTGGCACTGACTACTTCCGAGATAGACCTATGTGTTATCATCGGCAACCTCTTTGACAATGCCATTGAGGCAAGCCTCCAGCTTCCGGAGGAAGAACGCATGATTCGCGTATACATGGATATGAAAAATACACAGCTCTACATATCCTTTACCAACTTTACTTCTACCAAGAAGCTTTCCAAGGTTGGTAACATCTATAAAACCACCAAATCCGGTGATGGTCATGGCTTTGGTCTCGTCCGCATCGACAGCATCGTCGAACGTTTAGATGGCTATATCAGCCGAAATAGCGAGGACGGCGCCTTTACCACAGAGATTTTACTCCCTCAGGT
>CAYMYV010000084.1:0-8255 GCA_964394775.1 uncultured Lachnobacterium sp.
TTCTTTTAAAGAAAATAGCACTCCGGCAGTTTCTCTTCACCACCGAAATGCTATTTTTTTCCACCATGTCACAGCCCCAATTCCTTAATTTTTGGCTTTAATTTGGTATAAAATCCTCTCTCAAACTCCCACAACCCTTGATTTTCCTACACTTTTTCAAAATCGCAACTTGCTGCCATAACATATATTAAAATCATCTCTTACCGTCTCACCGAAAAGTAACTCAGCAAAATCTCTTTAATATGGTTATACCGTCTAGCATAAGAATTCTCCACGCGGATTATCTGAAGATTATGAGCAGCGCAAATCTCATTCTTCTTCCTATCACGATTCTTAACAACCTCATCAGAGAAATGTTCTTTTCCATCCAATTCAATTGCAAGAACAGGAATTTCCTGTCGGCCCATTTTCTCATATACCACGAAGTCAAATCGTCCGGAGTAGAATAAATCGCTATAGTTCACGTTATCCTGAAACACCTGAGAGATTGCTACTTCTTTTTTGATGGAGTACTTGCTCTGAGATAGCCAGATATTTTCCAATGCATGGGTCAGATTCTGCAAAAAGGCTTCCTCTACCGCCGTACTGAATGGTTTTACGCCTAGTGCACGGGAATTGGATTTCTTCTCTGTGACATGGGATTCTCCGTTTTTACATACGTATTGAACCAGTTCGTATAAGTCATCGTCACCCTTTTGGCTAGTCAGTCTCTCCAGATTCTTGGAATCTGCCAGAACTATGAGCTTGTCCTTTGCTCTTGATGTTGCCACATTGAGCAGCTCTTTATTGTTTTTGAGCCATTCATAAGTTCCGGTGTGGGTTTCATCCGTGAGGGCAGTAGAAAATAAGACGACATCTTTTTCATCGCCCTGGAATGCATGAACGGTTCCACAAACAACGTTTGTGATTTTGTTTATGCGAAGACCTTCTTCTATTAATTTTCTTTGATTTACAAATGGTGTAATTACCCCTATGGTCTTATCTTTATGGGTGATTGCATAGTCAATAATTGCCTCCGCTTCTGCAGGTGCAGTATTTTTCATATCGGCATATTGATTTTGTACATCCACATACACCAGAGGATTTTGCTCTGTACTACAAGAGCAGACTTTTAGCTTGGAATTATAGTACTTCTTGTTGTTGAAGCCGATAATTTTCTCATTGCAACGATAGTGATTGTGCAATAGCACCTCATCGCTGACAGAGTCACATGCCAAAAATGTCTTGTAGATAGAATTTTTCCTATAGTCGTACTCGTCAGCCACATTATATTTCTGACGCAGTTTCTGATTATTAAGTTCATCCAGCAAAATAACCGGATTCAACTGCTGTGGGTCGCCCACCAGCATAAGGTTCTCACCACGGATAATTGGCACCAATGATACTGCCGTATTGCACTGGCTGGCTTCGTCAATGATTACCATGTCAAACATTGGTGTAGGTGCGCCAAGCTTATGTGCTGAAATGCATGTGGTGATGATGATTGGAAAAATCTTCTGCAATTTCTTCACATTTTCAGTCTTACTGAGATACTTACTGAAACTGTCCACCTGTGATTCTGGATTCTCTTCAAAAATGATAGAATACAGATCCTTATTACGATTGTCTCCCAAACGTTTGATATATTTAGCAGACGTGTAAAAAAGATACATTTTAAGCTGTTCGTAGTCCGAGTCTAATAACCCCAGAGCTTCCTTGTCTGTAATCTCTCCAGCATCTGAAATCATTTTTTCCACCTGTCTTAACTGACGGCCTTGTAAGTCGGTCTGGAAAGGCATCATCTGCATGGAGACTTCATTTCTTTCCTGATAGTCAATGACTTGCTTGATGGCTTCCTGTCTGTCGCGCAGCTCTAACACATCTTCATACTGCTTCAACAGGTTGGATAACTGTTTTGCACGAAGTGCTCTATCATCCTTACGTCTGTCCAGAGTATCCTCGAAAACCTGTATTTTTTTCACACGTTCATAGATATCTTTTATGTACTCTATGGCTTCTTTGACTTTTTCAACATTGCCCAAACGTAGCACTGGGAAAGGAATAACTTTATCCCTATATTTCATCGCAGACAGCTTTTCAAAAACACCATTAATCGGATGATTGTTATATGAGGCAAACAACACCGTACGCTCATTAAAAAATGCCGTAATGATGGTGTTAATAATCGTATTCGTTTTACCGGTTCCCGGTGGTCCCTGAATATATGCCAATGGGTATTTCATGCCGTTGTTAATCGCTAACAACTGATCCAAATTGATATTGCTGTTAATTAATGCAATCGGATAATCTTTGTTTCTACGAGGACGTGCCAGCAAATCTCCAAAAAAGGCTTTAATTGGAATTGTGACAGCATCATCCTGATACATTTTGACAATTGCCTGATATTCCTTATGTAAATCCAGCGCTATATCTCTGCCCAAACCTATCATATAAGGCATGTCATCCACGCCCATTACCTGCTTGGTATTCTTTGCGATGCAATCCTTGATTCTTTCCTGATTCTTTTCAAAATCGCTTAAAAGGTTGTAATCCTCTGCATCCAGGAATTTGCGTATGCTATCCGCTTTTCCATCAATCGTGAATTCTGTACATATCGTTATCTCGTCGCTAGGACGGAGCACTTTTCTTCTTACATCCAACTGAAGTTTGCGGTATGCCAGAACATACAACCCTTTTTGCGTATGAATGCTAAGCACATTCATGGCCAATTCTCTGATTTTCAGCTGGCCTTCATTGGTGAGGTCCTTGTCCATCTTGTACTGGAAATTTTTCACCACTTCCTGGAACTGTGCATCTGTAAGTTGATAGAACTCACCTGTGAAACTATCTCTATCCAGCTTTTTTATAAGGCTAAAATCCAAATAATATGGAGTGGTGTCCATACGGTTACACATCTCAAGATAATTGAGTATCTTAAGATTCGCGGTGTTTTCAAACAAGCATTTAAATTTGTGAGGATTCAGGTAGATATCTTCTATCAGGTTCTGGTTAATTGGGCAGTATGACCCCTCTACCACCTGCGATGACAGGATAGAATCAATATATAATCGGTATTCTCCAAGGGTATACATCCCCAAATGAAGTCCGTCTACACTTAAGGTTCGATTGGCTACATTCAAATCCTTGATGCCAATCCAAAATTTTGTGACTTCTTCCTGTTTGTTGCGATATTCGATTTTGAGCCATTTTCCCTCATGAATGGCTTTGAATATATCCTGATAGATTTTATTCATGTGCTTGTCCTACTGTAATTTTCGTTTTTCCTTATTTTACCACTAATTGCAGTATTATACACTATTTTTATTTTGAGTGGGACATGATAAAAAAACGTCCTTCTGACCCTTGCAAGTTCGCAATCGAACTTGTGATTTGATGCGTCTGACGACGCAATTTCCTATAAGGATTCGGGTGTCAAAAGGTGCTTTCTAACACTTGAATTGGCAAATTGCACAAATACAGTTTATTTGCCGACACATTATGAGAACATATAGTTTTTGTTAGTGCTTTGTCAACACATAGTGATTCGCTGACACGATGTCAGCGAAAGGCTTAACTGAGCCATGGATGGCGAATTTAAGCCGGTCACGTCCCTTTTTCAAATCGTTTTTTCAAAGCACTTAGAAAAACTTATGTTTGAAATACGTTTCGGCAAATGAACTGTATTTGTGCAATATGCCAGACATAATTTGTAAAAGCACCTTTTGACACCCGAATCCTATAAGGTTAAAAATCCGAGTTAGCTTCGTCTAACTCGGATTATATTACTCTAATTACAAATCGTCAACTTCTATTTTTCAAAATATTCTTCCTCTTCCCACTTTCTTCTTACAACTAATTCCTTCACAAGCTTACTCATACCTCTTGTTTTGATGTGCACATATCCGATTACGGAAAATACTGCATCGTATCCAGTAGTCCGATATCCAGATATCCGCTCAAATATCATCTGGAATCAAGAATGTTTCCAGTGTCATTCTCAGTTGATTTCGTTTTCCAATGGAATAATAATTTATTTGTTTTGTCATATTACTCCTGAAATAATTCCATTCTTTTAGTATCATTTTTTAACTTATGCGCTTTTAACATAAGTTCCCATGCATTGCATATAAAAAAACTGAATCCTTCAAGTCTATACTTTGTTGATGGCTTGTACTTTTACAATGTCCTGTGATATCAACTGGTATCTATCTTTCATCATGCTATTAAGTGTCCGCGAATATCTATTTCCTTCAACCAAAAATTTCCCGCTTCCCACCAATATACGTACTCATTACATATTCTTTTTCATTAACTGTTCTAATAATTCTTGTGGAGTATATCCCATGATTCCCTGTTCATTTTCACAACCAGAGTAATTTGCATGATATGTCACATTATAATCCTCATCAAATTTCACTCCAAAGCGTAGATACACATAGTCTCCTTCGTACTCTTTTTCTATCTGTTTCATTTCATTTACAGCACGATCTATCTTTTCAAATTTTGATTGGAGATCCTCTTGCTTCTCCTTAGATCGTGTATCAAAATTTCTTATCAGTTCCATTTCCTATACAGTATATCGACGCTTTGTATACTCACCTTAATAATTATTAATTATGGAAGTAAAAACAACTCCTGCCATTAATATAATCCCTAGAAACAATCCTATTACTTTTATTAATTTTAATGATTTTTCTTTTATCAGAGTACCAATCGCTTTATTCTATTACCTCAATCACAATCCCCATTGCACCTTTAAGCAAATTTACTTGTATTTATAATCACAACCCTCCATACTATATATATCCTTTAAAAGTAAAGAGTGGAAAGCCTAACCTTGTAGGTTTTCCACTCTTTACTTTTACTATAGCAGCTTCTCCAGCTCATCCACTATCTCTTTTGCCACTGCCAGCTTGTACATAAGCCTTGATGGCTGTACCGGAAGTTCCCTATAAAAAGTGTGTGTCTTACCGCCAATGCAAATTGCAAAATACACCTGCCCCGGCACGGAAAACTCCTGATTGGCTGGGTCAACATTCCCCATGGTTCCCGTCACACCAATTCCAATATCTGAACCATATGCTTTACGGCAGGCTAGCGCCATTGCCCCGGCAGTTTCTTTGGAATAAACCGTATAGGTATCAATTACCTCTGCCGGAACACCCTGCATTACCTTTGCCTCGTTACAGTATGTGACAAATGCACCCTTCATAACCGCAGAGGAGCCTTCCGTGTCTGTAATCAGCGACGCAATTTGTCCGGAGGTTGCACTCTCCATAGTTGTGATGGTAAGCTCCTTTTCAATCAAAGTCTGTGTCAGCTTTCTATAATCTCTTCGAATTTCTTGTTCGTTGTATACGTTTTCCATATATGTTCCTATTGCCACTATTCGTCACTTCGAATTTAATTCTCTAAATAATCTTCTTCTTTCCTTTTTCTTCTTAAAATCAACTTAGAAACGATTTTAGTCATTCCTTCTGTCTTAATGTGCACATAACCAATCACTGAAAACACAAACGCTCCAAAGAAATTAACTATCAAATCGTGCATGGTGTCATTTAATCCAATATCCAGATATCCGCCCAGCCCCAACGCGGCCCCATTGATATACACCTCTTCAATATTTGTAATCGCCGTCGGTGTATTTCCACCGGTTGGGTCAAGCATAACAGAAGAAATATTATGGACAATTGCATCCTTTTGCATATCAAATCCACCAATTTGGTCCATGGAAAATTCAAAAATTTCCCATACTGCGCCAATGGTCATAGAAAAACAAAATGCAACCATTACGGTAAATAACGGAGACAAGCTAAAGGTCAGCTTCTCGCTCTTGTTTAAAACATCCACTAAGGAAAATCCAACCGCAGCTGCCAGGAATCCATTTAAGGTATGAAGCACATCATCCCAAAGCGGAAACTTTACATAGAAGCCCTGTATCTCACCTAATATTTCTGCAGCAAAAATGAACAGCAACACAATGATTTCCAAAACAGTAGGCAGTTCAATCCTGAGTGTCACCTGAAGAATACTCGGCATCAGCAACATAATCAGGGTTAATATTGCTAAGAATGCGCTTTCCCAGTTCTGCGCTAAAATCTGAAAGACAGCCGTTATAATTGTTAAGATACGAAGCACCATGTACACATAAAATGAACTTTTGTGTTCTCGAAGTTCACTTTTTACCGCTTGCTTTATTTGCTTTTTCTGACTCATATACCATTCCTTCTCTTATCCTTAGTGTTTCCCAACACCACAAAATTATAGGAGAAAAGACGATAAAAGCAACAACCATTTATCGTCTTTGAATTCTCTTTATAAGGATTTTAGTTTACAGCTCCAATAAGTTCATTAACATCCTTCACATTGAACTTACGCATATAATCCTCGATACCGGCCACAATCTTCTCTGTTGCACGTGGGTCTACGAAGTTTGCAGTACCTACAGACACTGCTGTTGCACCCGCAAGAATCATCTCGATTGCATCCTCTGCCGTTGAAATACCGCCCATACCGATGAGGGGCAGCTTCACAGCATGAGCCACCTGATAAACCATACGAACAGCAATTGGATGAATGGCCGGGCCAGACATACCTCCTGTCTTATTTGCAAGAACGAAGCTTCTGCGGTTAATGTCAATCTTCATACCTGTTAAGGTGTTAATCAGCGATAAGCAATCCGCACCACCGGCTTCTGCTGCACGAGCCATCTCTGTAATGTCAGTTACGTTTGGAGAAAGCTTCATGATTACCGGCTGTTTTGCAATCTTCTTAATGTCGCTTGTGATTGCTTCTACCAGCTTAGGATCCTGTCCGAAAGCAATACCACCTTCCTTAACGTTAGGACAGGAAATATTGATTTCTAACATATCTACAGGTTCGTCAGCCAGTCTTTCTACAACCTCAAGATAATCCTGTGTGGATTTACCACATACATTTACGATAATCTTGGTGTCATACTGCTTTAGGAAAGGAATATCTCTTTCACAGAACACATCAATACCAGGGTTCTGCAACCCTACTGCATTTAACATACCACCGTATACTTCTGCTACACGAGGGGTTGGATTACCAGCCCAAGGAATGTTGGCCACACCCTTGGTTACTACTGCACCAAGCTTATTTAAATCTACAAATTCACAATACTCTGCGCCTGAACCAAAGGTTCCGGATGCGGTCATTACCGGATTTTTTAATTCTACACCACAAAGGTTTACAGATGTCTTGATATCACTCATTACAGTTCTACCTCCTTTGCGTTAAATACAGGACCTTCTTTACAGATACGTTTGTTATTTACGTTTGTATGATGGTCTTTTTCTTTTGTCTTGCATACACAGGCAAGACATGCACCAATACCGCAAGCCATACGCTCTTCCATCGATACGAAGCATTCCATATTGTTTTCTTCTGCATACGCTTTTAATGCACGAAGCATTGGGGTTGGACCACAGGCATAAATTACATCTGCTGTTGCACCATTTGCCTTGATTGCATCAATAACATTGCCTTTGGTTCCTGCACTACCGTCCTCGGTAGCAATAATAGTATCGCAAACTTCATTAAAATCATCTAATAGGAATAATTCGTTACGATATCCAAGTACTGCTGTTTTTTCGCAGTTTAATTCTTTTGCCAACTGGAGCATTGGAGGAATACCAATACCACCACCGATTAAAAATGCTTTTTTCTCGCCTAATTCAAAGCCATTGCCGAGAGGCCCTAGTATGCGAACCTCGTCCCCTGGTTTCATCTGCGAAAATTCCTTCGTTCCGGTTTTCTCACCAGTCACACGATATACAAGACGAAGCGTTCCTGCCTCTCTGTCAATTCCGCACAGAGAAATTGGTCTTGGAAGGAGCTTGGTTCCGTCGTTGCAGTACAGGGAAATAAACTGTCCTGCCTTTGCGTGCGCTGCAATATCTTTTGTCTGAATGGTTAAGTCGTAAATATCGGTTGCGATTTCTTTTTGGGTAAGTACGACTGCCATTTCTTCAAATTTGGTTGCCATATAATATGTCTCCTTATCTATATTTTGGAAGGGCAAGCTCGAATCCGCCTCGCTCCTTCTCGCTTGGGCTAAACGCCGAATAGAATTATCCCAAGTGACATATGCAAGTAAACTTGCTATGCCACTTGAAATAATTCTACCCTTCTAAATAGTATCAATATTTTGTACCAAGTGCGCCTGCAATATCATCAACCATATCAATAACTGCCTGGCGAGAAGCATCTGCGAAGTTTTCTTCTGTAATACCCATTTCTTTGTATTTATC
>CAYMYV010000085.1:0-8233 GCA_964394775.1 uncultured Lachnobacterium sp.
GAAAGCGTGTGGTAAAGGTAGGGTTTTATCACATGGAGGGCTTCCAGTATTATGATGAATATGATTCTTTGCAAGGGTATTGTATTGACTATTTGAATATGCTTGCGGGATTTACCGGCTGGACATATGAATATGTGGATGTAGCCGATTTCGGAGACGGCTGTGAGAAATTGCAAAACCATGAGATTGATTTACTGTCTCCTGCCATGTTTACAGAAGCAAGACAGGAACAGTTCGATTACAGCAGTCTGCAGTTTGGAACAGAGTACACCATTCTTGTTACCAGGGAAGAGAGTACAGATTTGTACTACGAAGATTACGAAGCGTTTGATGATATTAAGGTGGCAGTTTTAAATAACTATCCGCTGACAGAATATTATATTGAATATATGAAAACCTATGACTTTGAGTCAGAGCTGGTATATTTCGATTCGATTGATGAAAGTAAGGAAGCTTTAAAAAATGGAAAAGTAGATGCGATTGTAACATCTATTATGGACATGGAAAGCGACCAGAAGCTGCTGGCACGGTTCTCACCACAGCCTTTCTATTTTATTACGTGGAAAGGAAATGAGGAGTTTTTGGAAGAGCTTGATAAGGCAATGACCCAGGTACAGAATACATATCCGACTTATTTGGATGATTTGCTTGTAGAGCATTATCCGATTTATGGTATTCAGTTTTTTACGAAAGAAGAAGTGGAATTTATAGAAGGCCTTGATGTCCTTCGTGTTGCTTATATTGACGATCGAAGACCACTGTCATTCACCAATGAAAATGGAGAACTGGATGGCATTTCACGAGGGATATTTGATGCAATTGCGCGAGTTTCCGGGCTGAAATTCGAATATGTGGAATTACCGGATGGAGATATTACCTATCGATATCTGTTAGAGCAGAATATTAATTTGGTTACCGGTGTTGAATACAATAGCACCAACATCAATTCCAAGGGGATGCTTTTAAGTGCACCATATATTTCTTCAAGAAAAATGATAGTGAGTGAGAAGGAATTTGTGTATGACCCTACTCTTCCATATAAGATTGCGGTGCCGGAGGGCTCCCAGACGATTCACACGGTATTATCCACCTTATATCCAAACTTGGATATTATTGATTACGAGAACAATACAGCCTGCTTTGAAGCCCTGGCAAATGGTGAAGTGGATATGCTGATTCAGAATCAGTACGTGGTAGAAGCGATTATGACGAAACCACGCTATAGTGATTTTATTGTAGCTCCAATGGAAGGAATGTCAGACAGGTTGTCCTTTTCTACAATTGTTTCCCTGTATGGAATGGAGGCAATGAGTGAAGAAGACAGCATAAAGCTTATTACAATTATCAATAAGGCCTTGTCTCAAATTGAGGAACAGGAGATTGACAATATCATTGTAAGAGAGACCCTGGAGAACCAGTATGAATTAGATTTTATGGATTTTGTGTACAGCTATCGTTGGCTGATTGTTACCATATCAATTGCGTTTGTATTTATGATGTTATTCTTCATAAGCTTAGCGGTAATGCGTAGTCGCCGTGAAAAGCAAAGAGAGGAGGAAGCACGTCTAAATTATCTGCAACAGAAGCGATACAAGACAATTGTGGAATGTTCAGAGGATTTGATTTATGAAATCAGCCTGATGGGAGAATCCAATATTGGCTCTGAGAAGATAAAAGAAAAATTTGGTTGGGAAATTCCAACTCACGTAGATGATGTGAATTTTGCAAAAACCATGCAGATACTTCATGTGCATCCGGAGGACGAAGCGGTCTTCCGTAAGACAATTTTGTATGATGGCAGCGGAAATTCAGACGAACTGACGGTAAGACTTGGAAAAACAGATGGCACCTATATCTGGTGCAAGGTATTTCGAACCATCCTGATGGATGAAAACGGAAAGCTGGTTTCTATTCTTGGTAAAATCAAGGACGTGGACGAAGAGGTAAAAGAACGAAAAGCCCTAGAGTTCAGTTCCCGCACAGATGCACTAACGGGCCTATTAAATAAGGCAACGTTTAAGGCAGAGGTAAAAGAATATCTGGCGAACAACTCCGCCGAAGGTGTTGGATTTATATTTATGGATATGGATCATTTTAAGGATATCAATGATACCTTTGGTCATAGAACGGGTGATATTGTTATCAAGGAAAATGCCAAAAAGATTCAGCTGTTATTTGCAAACTTTGACCTGGTAAGCCGTTTCGGTGGCGACGAGTTCTGTGTGTTTGTGAAGAGTATACCAAGGGAAACCTTTGTCGACCGTTTGGAGTTTGCGGTGGAGAAGATGCGAGAGGACTATCCTTATGATGATGGTGTGATTCATCTGTCCGCAAGTATTGGAGCGGCATACTGCACAACCGGAAAAGTGGAATACAAGGATTTGTTTGAGGTGGCGGATACAGCACTATACAAGGTGAAGGAGTGCGGCCGCAACGGATACCTTATTGAAGACATCTCTTAATAGCTTCATGGTATAAACTTAATATACGAATATGGAACGGGCGTGTCGCAGAAATCGCGACACGCCCGCTTTGTTTTTACTTTATAGGATATTGCGTAGCATAGGAATGATGCTGCGATAAGGTGTCTAGAAGCGGTGACCGCCACCACCACCGTGACCGCCGCCACCACCGTGACCGCCACCACCATGACCGCCACCGCCGTGACCGGAGCTTTGTGGGCTGTAACGTCTGGTTTGGTGTGTGAATTCAGCGTGTGCATTTGTAATGTCTACCTTGGAGTAGATATTATTAAGCAGCTGGCTGGTAGAGGCCTTTCTCGAATGCGACAAGGCCATAACTAGAAAATAGTTTACCAGCAGAGCGATTGCAACTGCGAGTAATGCGTTACAGATGTATTTCATTGGCTGCGCAATCCATTTTCCCTCTAACAGAGTGTGTATCTGCTCAAAAGCCTTGCTTGCGCAGGTGTAATATTCTTTATCGGACGCATAGGAATACACATTATCTGTAATAGTACTTGCATAACTGTTTGTAATAGTATCGTAAATATCTTCCTGACTGTAAATAAATATGTAACGATAATCCATGTCAATGATAAAGACAGTGGCACTTTCGTGACCGAAATAGTATTCACAATAATTTTTGGCATAGCCTTCTGTGGTGTAAGCATTATTATCGTCGATAGATACAAACGCAACATTACCATACTCAGTAATAGCTTTCATATCCTCGAGTAAAGAGGCTTCCTCAGAAGAGGTAAGAAGCTGTGCCCAGTCGCTGATGTAAACTACATAATTCGTCTTAGTGTTCGTATAAAGAGATGTCGGCTCTACATACCTGGATTCGGTATCGATGGTATCCGTCTTTGTGTCGGCCAGAACCGATGTAGGACTCATAAAAGCAATCACCAGCATAATGACAATCATACCGGTAAATGTTTTAAGTGCTCTCAAGGTTTTTTGTGAAGAATTACGAAGTGATTCTACTAAGAATTCTGATAATCCGCAGGCTTTGAAGAATTCTTTAGGCACGGTCATCACCCCCTGTCCTGTCAAACTGAGGAAGTCGTCTTGTTGACATGATGTTGTAATAGTGGATGATATCCTTAAACGTGAGGAAGGTTCCACACAAGGAAAGAATTGCACCACCATAATAGTACAAATCACTGACTGGCTGAGCAATTAATATAAGCACTCCGATTACAATTGATGCAATGGCGGCTATTGAACCCAGATGAGATTTATTCTTGCTTAAGTCTTCTTTTTTCTTGATTGCTCCAAGCTCAAGGTTATTAATAAACAGGCTGATAGCAGCAATAATCGTAGTGATTAGCAGTAAAACCGTAGGACGCATCGTAAGGAACAGGTTCAAAAGGATAAAGAGCGGCAATGCCAAAATCAGGGAACCAATCAAGTATTTCTTGGAATCCACAGGAAGGTCAGATACGACCTTTCCGGTCTGGCCGTTTACTGTTGCATAAGCCACACGGTCTCCGTTGCGGTAGGATAAGAACCATACAGGAAACATTGTGCTGTCCACTTTTTTTGTTTCTGTTCCTAAAGCACTCGAGCTTAAGCAGCCATTGATGCTTTTTCCAAAGAATTCCGGCGTAGAATAGATGCGCTTTATCGAATTGTCTGTAGCAATATTTTCCGCCTGAGGACGATATTCGGAAGGGTCAACATCGGCGGTGTCTGCATAGAAGCCACTTAAAAATGCCGGGGTGAAGGCCTTCATTCCTTTTACATCGTACGGAGCCAGCTTTTCGCTGATGTTATCATCAAAGGAGGAAGAAGCATCATAGGATAAGCCTTTGTAATATGCGTCAATTTCACCCTTTAGCTGATAATGGTCTGTGATGATGTAATCGCCACGACGATGCGCGTGAGACCCGCTTAATGAAAATGGATTCTGCTGGGTAATATAAAATGCCCAGTATGGCATATAGATGCCACGAAAGCTGTCAATATGCTTTGGATTTTTTAAAGCATCCGGAGCAAAGATGGCCTTTTTCATCATATCTGAATAAGCCTTTTTACAATCATCCTTTGTCTTCTGGAAAGGAATAATATAATTTGGCCGTTTCTCATTGCGAAGCCTGCTGTGCAGAATTGTGGAAGCACCACAGAAGGTACAAAATTCAGCAGCAGAGGTGTCTGTACTTATAATTTCGCCGCCGCATCCCGGACAGGTAAAAACAGTAACCTCATAAGCGTTTTTTTCGAAGGCTGCTTTGTCTCTATCCTCAAAGGAGTATGGGTCAGCCTGCGTGTGGCAATATTCGCAGGATAATTGTTGAGATGGAATGTCAAACTTGAGATTCCCACCACAGTTTGGGCATGCATACATAACGCTACCTCCTTATCATTTGTGTATGAGTTTATGGCTGAATTTATGCGTAATCATCTCTCGCCAAATGCTTGGGTAAAAAAGAATTAGCAATGGGAATAATTCTAATCTTCCGGCCAGCATATCAAAAATAAATACCCATTTGGAAAAAACGGAAAAATGTCCGAAATTCTGAGTCGGACCAGCCATTTCTAAGCCGGGACCAATGTTGTTAATGGTGGTTGCTACGGATGTAAATGTAGTAGTCAGGTCCTTTCCTTCAATAGAAATCAGCAAAATGGAAATCATAAATAATGTAAAAAATGTAACCATATATACATTTACAGAGCGAATCACGTTTGGTTCTACCTCTTTTTCGTCCATGGTAATCTGTTTTACGGACCTTGGATGAACATAGGAATGTAATTCTTTGGCGATGTTTTTTCCTTGAATGATAAAACGTGATACCTTCATACCGCCACCGGTACTGCCTGCACAGGCACCAATAAACATCAGGATAACCAATACAGATTTGCTTAAAGTCGGCCATGCATTGAAGTCTGTTGTGGCGAACCCTGAGGAGGAAATAATGGATGCCACCTGAAAGCTTGCCTGAGTGACTGCATCAAATAAATTGCTGCACAAGCTGAAAATGTCAATAGTAATGATAATTACAGCAGCAAGAATAATCAGTAAAAAAGCACGAATTTCCTCTGACCGGAACACCTTTTTTATTTGTCCTAACAGAATCCAATAATAAGCATTAAAGTTAATGCTGAATAATATCATAAAGACGGTAACAATCCATTGAATGGTAACCGCATAGCTTGCCATGCTGCTATTCAGGATGGCGAAACCGCCAGTGCCTGCGGTGGCAAAGGAAATACATATCGCATCAAACCATGGCATTCCGACAATCAGAAGCAAAACAAACTGCGTCACGGTAAGCACAAAATAGATCACGTATAAAATACGAGCGGAGTGGCGCATCTTAGGAACTAGTTTTCCTACCGATGGGCCGGCACTTTCTGCACGCATGAGATTGATATGGGAGCCACCTGCCATTGGCACGACTGCAAGCATAAATATTAAGATACCCATACCCCCAATCCAATGGGTGAAGCTTCGCCAGAACAGGGAGGTGTGGCTTAGTGCTTCGACATCACTTAGAATGCTTGCACCCGTTGTAGTAAAACCGGAAACAGTTTCAAATACAGCATCCGTAAAGGATGGGATTTCTCCGGTTATGATAAAAGGGATGGAGCCTAACAAACTAAGCATAATCCAGCTTAAGGACGTGGCAATGCAGCCCTCCTTTAAATAGAAGACAGTATTTTCCGGTTTCTTCCTTGAAAAAAGTATGCCAAGTAGTGTACATACAATAGCCATGCCAAAATAGACAAAGCCTTCTTCCTCCTGATAAATCATTGCAATCAGGCAAGGAAGGAATAGAAAAATTCCCTCCAGCTTAACAATATTTCCCAGGATATAACGAATCATAGCACTATTCATAAATTCCTCCTAGGCAAGAATGTCAGTCAAATCATGGAATCCGGTATGCTTGGTTACAATCATTACGCGGTCACCAACCTGCAGGCTGTCCTGACCGGTTGGAATAAAGGTGTGGCCGTTGCGTCGAACAAAGCACACGAGCAGATTGTCCTTTAAAGACATTTCCATAAGTGAGGTTCCGGTTGCCGCGGATTCCTGGTCGATAAGGAATTCGACCGCTTCTACGCGGGAATCAAACATATGGTATAGGGTTTCGACGTTGCTGCCCTTGGAAGCCTGCTTTGCACGAACGTATGCGATGATAGCCTCTGCGGTAATGTATTTTGGATAAATCACACTACCGAGGTCTAATTTGTCAATTACGGTATCAAAGGTAATGCGGTTGATTTTGGTAACGACCTTTGCATTAGACACCTGTTGTGCATAAAGTGTGAGAATAATATTTTCTTCATCAATGCCTGTAAGTGGAACAAAGGATTCGGTCGTCTTGATGCCTTCCTCCAGCAACAGCTCCTCGTCGCTTCCATCGCCATGAATAATGACTGCTTCCGGAAGAAGTGCACTTAAGGCTTTGCAATGGTCGATGTTATTTTCAATAATTTTCACATTGATTCCGGTGCCAAGAAGCTGCTCGGCAAGGTAATATCCCGCCCTGCTGCCACCGATAATCATAGTGTCTTTGACACGGTGAGTATCAAAGCCAATGCTCTTAAAGAAGCTCTCACAGGCCTTTTGTGTACCTACAAAGGATACAATATCCCCACTTGCCAGCTGGAAGCTTCCGGATGGAATGTATACTTCTCCGCCACGTTCTACAGCACAAATCAGGATGTTGTGCCTGATGTGTTTTCCAATATCCCAAATCTTCATCTGGTCTAAGATATTTCCCTTTGGAAGCTTGAATTTTACGATTTCAGCATGTGAATGGGTAAAGGAGTTTACCTCTAAGGCGTTTGGCATGTTAAGAATACGGGCGATTTCTTTTGCCGCCTCTAATTCCGGGTTGATAATCAAAGCCAAGCCTAATTGCTCGCGGATAAAGTTAATGTCCTTGTTATAATCCGGTGTACGAACACGCGCAATGGCAGCACAGTTTGCCGTTTTTTTGGCAACGGTGCAGCATAAGAGGTTTAACTCGTCGGATTCTGTTACAGCAATAATTAAGTCGGTATCCGCAATACCGGCTTCCTGCTGTACGCTAAAGGACGCACCGTTTCCACATACGCCCATGACATCATATAAATTGGTCATATCCAAAACCTTCTGAGGATTTTTATCAATAATTGTAATATCATGCCCTTCCTTGGATAGCTGGGCAATTAATGTGGCGCCAACCTTGCCACAGCCTACAATCAGGATGCGAAGCCCCTGTTTTGCAGGAGGTTTAATTCCAAACATTTAATTTTCCTCCATAAATGCATAAGATAATATGTTCAAATTATAGCACAGTTTGGTTGCAAAACAAAACATATAATTAAGAGTATGGATTTTTGTCTAGTTGTGTTATACTTGGATTCGGAGAAAGGCTTTGACCTTGAAGCTTTATTATTGAAAAAAGATTAAATGAAATAAGCAGATAGAGCGAATTTCCGGAGGAATAGAATTATGAATGAATATTTGATTGCAAACTATCATACTCATACCACCCGCTGTAAGCATGCGAGGGGAACGGAAAGAGAATATATTGAAGCAGCCATCAGGGCGGGAATTCAAATCTTAGGATTTTCAGATCATGTGCCATGCCCTTTTAAGGATGGCTTTGTGTCAGGGATTCGAATGGATATGGAGCAGGCTGAAGAATATGTGTCTGCAATTCGTTCGCTTCAAAAGGAATATGAAGGACAAATTCGCCTTTTGGTGGGATTTGAGGCAGAATATATGCCGGAATATTTTGAGGAGCAGATGGCACTGTTTGACCGGATTGGCATTG
>CAYMYV010000086.1:0-8231 GCA_964394775.1 uncultured Lachnobacterium sp.
AGCACGATATGAACCAGAAGAAATTAAGTGAAGCCCTTGGTGGTGTTGTAGAAGATTGTGTAAACAAGGTTGGTGTTGATTTGAATACCGCTTCTGCCTCTCTTTTGGAATACATTTCCGGTATCACCAAGGCTATTGCCAAAAATATCGTAATCTATCGTGAAGAAAACGGTGCATTCAAGTCAAGAAGTGAGCTTCTTAAGGTTGCAAAGCTTGGACCAAAGGCATACGAGCAGTGTGCCGGTTTCATGCGTATTACCGGAGGCAGGAATCCATTGGATGGCACCGGAGTACATCCGGAATCCTATGATGCAACCAAAGAGCTTCTTGCAAAGCTTGGTTATACCTTAGAGGATGTTGCCAATAGAAGCGTTGCAGGAATTTCTAAGAAGGTCAGTGATTACAAGAGGCTTGCAGCAGAGCTTGGTATTGGTGAATTAACCTTACAGGATATCGTGAAGGAATTAGAAAAACCGGCGCGTGACCCTCGTGAGGATATGCCAAAGCCTATTCTTCGTAGTGATGTTCTGGAAATGAAGGATTTAACACCGGGTATGGTGTTAAAAGGAACTGTGCGCAACGTCATTGACTTCGGTGCGTTCGTAGACATCGGGGTTCATCAGGATGGACTTGTTCACATTTCACAGCTTACAGACCGATACATCAAACATCCACTTGAAGCAGTTAGTGTTGGAGATGTTGTGGACGTTAAGGTGATGAGTGTCGATTTGAAGAAGCAGAGAATTCAGCTTACTATGAGAGGAATCTAGGGATGGCATTGCAAATCGTACCTAAGATGCTTCAGGGGCTTTGTGAGCCTGCAAATAAAAGACAGAAAAAGTTGTCGCTAGCAAACTGGCGGCAACTTTTATTTTTTAGGATGAGAATTCAGATATTCATCAATTACATGGTTTATAACCTTTTTCTGGGATTGGCGCAAAACGCGGTATTTAGATAACAGCTCCATTTCCTCTGCGTTTAGCATATTTTTTTCAACCGGCTCAATTTTGTGTGGAATATCTGTATGTTCTACCAGATAATCGATGGAGGTGTTGAAAAAATCTGCCATAAGAATCAACGTCTCGATATCCGGAGATGTGATTCCATTTTCGTATTTATATACAGATTGCTGGCTAACGTGCAAAATGTCTGCTAGCTTTTGCTGGCTGAGATTATGTTGTTGTCGTAATTTTTTTAAGTTCTTCATACAATCACGCCCTTTCTACTCATAGTATTTTACCAAGATAGTTAAAATAAAAATAAAACTTTAAAAGGGTTGACGATAAAACTCTATAAGTGTAATATGTTTGGGTAATGTGTTGGAAAAAAATGGACAAGGGGGATAAAAAGATGTCGCTTGAAAATATAGATAAGGCTTATGTGGAATGCTGCAAGGTTCATTTAAAAGACTGGATAGAGAAGTGCGCTGCAAATCAGTATCAGTTTCAAGATGAGGCGTTAGATGAGATGATTGAGTATGGCGGGGAAGGGCTGTGCACCTTACAGAGGACGTTTACAAAAATCATTGACTCCGCAAGGGCAGAAGGTGTAGAAGAGATTGATGTGGAATTCGTGAATCGTGTGTTAAATAATTCATAGAAATTGATTGACACGGAAGCTGTAATGGCATAGAATAGCAATGCGAGATAATTCGTAAAAATAAATAGGAATTCTTCGGGGCGGGGTGTAATTCCCCACCGGCAGTCCATTATCTTTGCCAATGCAAAGCCAAGAACTTTCCCGGATGGGAAAATTTGGCGTTGGTATGGAAGCTTGATGGGATAGTCTGCGAACCTCATGAGAATCACATGAGGCCGATCTGGTGAAATTCCAGAACCGACAGTATAGTCTGGATGAGAGAAGAAATGTATGTGTTAATTGTTTTGTATATGCAGGATGGAAAGGGATTATACATATATAGAAACAAGATATACTGATTAGAACAACACCCCGAATCGTTAGATTCGGGATTTTTTATTTGAGGAATTCCGTCAATTGAAAGGAGATTACTCTATGAAAAAACTTAATGTGCGTTACATTGCTGTAACGGGAATGCTGTCCGCAGTTGCTTACGTTCTCATGTTCCTTGATTTTAGTATGCCAATGATTATTCCGTTTTTTATTAAAATGGATTTATCAGAGCTGCCTGCGTTGATTGGGTCCTTTGCATTCGGCCCGGTCTGTGGAATTTTGGTATGTCTGGTTAAGAATCTATTGCATCTGTTTATTACCAGCACGGGTGGGGTTGGCGAGCTTGCAAACTTTTTAATGGGAGCAGTGTTCGTAGGAACGGCAGGTGTCATCTACAAGTACAAAAAAACAAAACGGATGGCGGCAATTGCAGCGGTAATCGGAGCTGTACTTATGGGCGTAGTATCAATTCCGATTAATTACTTTATTACCTATCCGTTTTACTATAACTTAATGTCAGAGGAAGCGATTCTTGGCGCTTATCAGGCGATTGTTCCATCCATGAAAAGTATTCTGCAGTGTCTGATCTGCTTCAATTGCCCATTTACTGCGGTAAAAGGGCTTATCTCTGTGGCAGTTACTTTGTTGGTGTATAAGCATTTATCGCCAATTTTGAAGGGAAAAAAGTAGAGCAATAGAAATATTCATTCAAAAGAAAGACGTTGCGGCGTCTTTCTTTTTTGTTAGGAAAGTGTTATAATATAGAACAACTATGACCAACGGAGAGGATTATCATGAAAATAGAGTTTGATGTAAAATTATCTGCCAAAAATTTGTATCTTTTTAATATGTGTCAGGCGTATAAGGGGCTTCAGGGTATATTGTCTTTACTTCTCCCGGCGCTTATTTTGGGATATACAGCTATTGAGTGGGACAGCTTGAGTGTAGAAACAGGTCTGCTAAATATTGTAATTGGTCTGGTGTTTTTGCTTTATATTCCGCTTGCCCTCTGGGGTCGCGCGAATAAGGTTGTAAAAAATGATGCGATTCTTTCTAAACCATTGCATTATGAATTTACAGAAGAAAAGATTCAGGTGTCGCAGGGAGAAGAATGCGCAGAATTTGAATGGGATAATATTTATCGTATGACGACCTTTTGCGGCTTAGTGTTGATTTATACAAACCGTATTCATGCATACGTAATTGAGAGAAAGCAGATAGAAACAGAATATGCGAGCCTGAAGGAGCTTGCCACAAGCAAGCTGATGAAGCATCGTATCAAAATGAAATAACACTTACAGGAGTAAGCAATGGAACAGGTGACAGTGATAGAAAGCTTTTCGGCAGAGGATACCTTAAAGCTTGGAATCAAGATGGGTAAGAATGCCAAGCCGGGAGATGTATATACCCTGGTGGGCGACCTTGGGGTTGGAAAAACAGTTTTGACCCAGGGTATCGCACAGGGACTTGGGATAGAAGAATCTATCTGTAGTCCGACTTTTACAATTGTACAGGTCTATGAAGACGGCCGTATGCCATTTTATCATTTTGACGTGTATCGTATCGGTGATATCGAAGAAATGGATGAAATCGGATATGAGGACTATTTTTATGGAGAAGGACTTTGCATGATTGAATGGGCAAACCTTATAGAGGAGATTTTGCCATCCAAACGCAAGGAGATTACCATTGAAAAGGACCTTGAAAAAGGCTTTGATTATCGAA
Source organism: uncultured Lachnobacterium sp. (assembly GCA_964394775.1). Taxonomy (GTDB): domain Bacteria; phylum Bacillota; class Clostridia; order Lachnospirales; family Lachnospiraceae; genus Roseburia. Next base: position 3,637 of record CAYMYV010000086.1, read on the forward strand.
AAATAACCATACGAGAGGTTTAGTAATGAAAATACTTGCACTTGAAAGCTCTGGTCTTGTGGCCAGTGTGGCTGTTATGGAGGAGCATAACCTTCTGGGCGAATATACTATGAATTACAAAAAAACTCACTCCCAGACGCTGCTGCCAATGCTTCAGACTTTGACGGAAATGATTGAGTTGGATTTGAATACGATAGATGCCATTGCGGTATCCAAGGGACCGGGCTCATTTACCGGGCTTCGTATCGGCTCTGCGACTGCCAAGGGATTAGGCCTTGCATTGAACAAGCCAATTATTCCGGTTCCAACCATAGATGCAATGGCGTACAATCTTTGGGGAACAGACAAACAGGTCTGTCCTCTTATGGATGCCAGACGCCGGCAGACCTATACGGGGTTATATACCTTTGAAAATGGTCAGCTTCACACGGTGATTGAGCAGTGTGCAGTAGACATTAGCGAGATTGTTGATAAAGTAAATGTAACCGGAAAGCCTGTGATTTTTCTGGGGGATGGAGTGCCGGTATTTTCAGAGTATATTGCGCAGAATATTACGGTTCCATATGAATATGCACCGGCTACCTGCAATAGACAGCGCGCGGCAAGTGTTGCTGCTTTGGCAGAGGTATTGTACCGGCAGGGTGTTGTTGAAACTGCAACGGAGCATAAGCCTGACTACTTAAGATTATCCCAGGCGGAACGTGAGCTTGCGGAGAAAAATTTCGGTGACGGCAAAAAGGTTGACGAAGAAAAAGGAAGAGATTTTACAATATGATCATTCGAAAAATGAGTATTGAGGATATTCCGACAGTGGTGGAAATTGAAAAAGAATGTTTTTCCATGCCTTGGAGTCAGAAAAGCTTTGAGGATTCCATACAAAGAGAAGATACCGTTTTTCTTGTGTGCGCAGAGGAAGCTGTTGTCGGTTATATTGGAATGTATCTTAGCTTTGACGAGGGTGAGATTACCAATGTGGCAGTTGCGCCTTCTTATAGACGAAGAGGCTGTGGACAGATGCTGGTTCAGGCTGCTAAAGGCTTTGCACAGGATAGCAATGCACAGTGTATTTTCTTAGAGGTGCGCAAATCAAATGCGCCGGCGATTTCCTTATACAAAAGGAATGGCTTTGAAGAGATTGGAATTCGCAGGAATTTCTATGAGCGTCCAACCGAGGATGCAATAATAATGAAAGTTGGATTATAAATGTTAGATGTATGTCTTTTAGGGACGGCAGGAATGATGCCGCTTCCAAACCGTTGGCTCACAGCCATGATGCTGCGTTATAACGGCAGCAGCCTGTTGGTGGACTGCGGAGAAGGAACTCAAATTGCAATTAAAGAAAAGGGATTAAGCTTCAATCCAATCGATATATTGTGTGTAACGCATTTTCATGCAGACCACATCAGTGGGTTGCCGGGACTTCTTCTTACCATGGGAAATGCGGACCGCACAGAGCCTCTTACGATTATCGGGCCAAAGGGCTTAGAACGTGTGGTCAATGCGCTTCGCAGCATTGCACCGGAGCTTCCGTTTGATATCAAATGTATCGAAATGACAGAAGCAAATGAATACTTTGAAATTAACGGCTATCACATTCATGGCTTCAAGGTAAAGCATAACGTGCCATGCTATGGATATTCGTTTGAGATTAAACGTGCAGGCAGGTTTTCGGTAGAACGTGCGAATGAGAATCAGATTCCGATGAAGCTTTGGAACCGCTTGCAAAAGGGAGAGGTAATCGAGCAGGATGGAATCACCTATACACCGGAGATGGTTTTGGGGCCAGCCAGAAAAGGCTTAAAGGTTACCTATTGTACGGACAGCCGCCCGGTGGATTCGATTGTAGAAGCGGCAAAGCATTCCGATTTGTTTATTTGCGAAGGAATGTATGCGGAAAAGGATAAGCTTGCAAAAGCAAAACAATACAAGCACATGACCTTTTATGAAGCTGCGGAAATGGCAAAGCAGGCAGAGGCTTCGGAAATGTGGCTGACTCATTTTTCGCCTTCCCTGGTGCGCGCAGAGGAATATATGCCGGCAGTTAGGGATATTTTCCCAAACTCTTATCTGGGAAAGGATGGAAAAACCGTTGAACTTGTATTTGAGGAGGAATAAGCAATGAAGAACTTAAGAGTAATCATTATTGCAGTTGTATGTATCGGATTAATCTGTGGAGGATTTTTCTTGTTCTCACAGAGCCTTGATGGAGGAAATGAGGATGAGCTAACAGAAATACAGAAGGTTCTTGTAAAGGACCTGGAACAGGATTATCCAAAGACACCTCGTGAGGTTGTAAAATTCTATAATAGGATAGTTTCCTGCTACCATGATACAAATACTACAGAAGAGCAGATTGGGAAATTGGTGGATCAGATGATGTACCTGTTCGATGATGATTTGATTGCTAAGACTCCAAGAAACGAGTATTATGCAGCAGTTGTTTCAGATATTGAATTGTACAAGGAAAGTAAGAAAACGATAGCCAGCATTTCTATTTGTGATACGAATGAAGTGGATTATGTGACGGATGAGAGAAATGATGATAAGCTTGCGTTTGTTAATACAGACTACTTTGTAAACACAGATGGACAGTTTTCAAACAGCTATCTTAGAGTTGGCTTGCGCCAGGATGCAGATGGAAATTGGAAAATTGTAGGTGTAACCTTAAGAACAGTGGAAGATGAGGAATAATGTGGAAAAAGAAATAAAGATTTTGGCAATTGAAAGCTCCTGCGATGAAACTGCGGCAGCAGTTGTGGTAAACGGACGAGAGGTTCGTTCTAATGTGATTTCATCGCAGATAGACCTCCATACGCTGTACGGCGGAGTTGTGCCCGAGATTGCCTCTAGAAAACACATAGAAAAAATAAATCAGGTCATTGAAGAGGCGTTGAAGAAGGCGGATATGACCTTGGATGATATTGATGCAATTGGTGTCACCTATGGCCCGGGACTTGTAGGGGCATTGCTGGTTGGCGTGGCAGAAGCAAAGGCGATTAGCTTTGCAAGAAACATTCCTTTGATTGGTGTTCATCACATTGAAGGACATATCAGCGCGAATTATATTGAAAACAAAGAATTAGAGCCACCATTTTTATGTCTGGTTGTGTCCGGTGGACATACCCACCTTGTGCGTGTGGCGGATTATGGGAAATATGAGATTCTTGGAAAAACACGTGATGATGCAGCAGGTGAAGCCTTTGATAAGGTGGCCCGTGCAATAGGACTTGGCTATCCGGGTGGTCCAAAGATTGAGAAAATATCCCAGGAAGGAAATCCGCAAGCAATTGCTTTTCCAAGAGCAAAGGTTGCAGATGGAGTATATGACTTTAGCTTTAGCGGTCTTAAATCTGCGGTGCTTAATTACTTAAATGGCTGTCGAATGAAGGAAATTGAAATCAACCAGGCAGATGTAGCGGCGTCCTTCCAGAAGGCAGTTACCGATGTGCTCGTAGAGCATGCAATGAATGCTATTGACGAATATCAGATGGATAAGTTTGCAATTGCGGGTGGAGTTGCATCCAATGGAACCATTCGAAAAGCAATGGAAGAGGCTTGTGCAGGGAAGGGCGTAAAGTTCTATCACCCATCTCCAATCCTATGCACGGACAATGCTGCTATGATTGGTGCAGCGGCATATTATGATTATCTGGCTGGAAAACGGGCTGGAATGGATTTGAACGCAGTTCCAAATCTTCGCCTTGGAGATTAGTATAAAAAATGTAACCCATTCTGGGGAGGAGTAACCACGATGGCTAATTTTGCAGCAATTGTTTTGTCCGCAGGAAGCGGCAAGCGTATGAAAAGCGATGTTCCAAAGCAATATATGGATTTGATGGGTAAGCCGGTAATTTATTACAGCTTAAAAGCGTTTGAGGATGCGGGTTTTTCTTCTATAGTATTAGTATGTGGAAAAGAAGATGTGGAATACTGTCAGAAGAAGATTGTGGAAAAATATCATTTCACCCATGTTAAGGCGGTAGTTCCTGGGGGACAGGAGCGTTATCATTCTGTATACGAAGGATTGAAAGCGACCCAGGATGCTGATTATGTATTTATCCATGATGGTGCACGTCCAATGATTAATCAGGAAATCATTGAGCGCTTAAAGGCTGCAGTGATAGAAGAAGATGCAGCTGTTGCCGGTATGCCTGTAAAGGATACCATTAAGATGGTAGATGACAACGCATATGTTTCTGATACACCGGAACGCAAATATGTATGGCAGGTACAGACACCACAGTGCTTTGCGTTTCCTATTATATATGAAGCATACACAAGCATTATTCAGGATGAACTGGAGGGCTGGACAATTCCTGCGATTACGGATGATGCTATGGTGTTGGAATACGCAACAGACCATGAGGTGAAAATGGTAGAAGCAGATTATCGAAATATCAAGATAACTACACCGGAAGATTTAGCGATTGCGTTGTTATTTTTGACAGAACGGGAAATTGAAGAAAAAGAAGGAAAAGATCATTTTAAATTTTTCTGAAATTTTTTGAAATAAGTTGTTGACATTATGTTTATTTAATGATAGTATAAGTTCTGCGCTGATTTGAAGCGCTTCATATTGTACGGAGAGGTATCGA
>CAYMYV010000087.1:0-4696 GCA_964394775.1 uncultured Lachnobacterium sp.
CCAATTCAAGTTTTAGAAAGCACCTTTTGACACCCGAATCCTTATAGGAAATTGCGTCGTCAGACGCATCAAATCTCAAGTTCGCTTGCGAACTTGTAAGCGTTAGAATGACGCTTTTTGCGAATAAGAAGAGAAACATCAAGTCTGCTTATTCCACATGACAATAAATAGAAAGGAACCCTTTTATGAAATACGATTATTTAGTAGTTGGAGCGGGTTTATATGGCGCTGTTTTTGCACAGAAGGCAAAGGAGGCCGGCAAGAAGATTCTTGTCATTGACAAGCGTCCAAACATCGCAGGTAACGTTTATACAGAAGAGATGGAAGGTATCAACGTTCACGTTTATGGTGCGCATATTTTTCATACGAATAACAAAACGGTTTGGGATTATATTACACGTTTTGCAGAGTTTAACCGTTTTACAAACTCACCGGTAGCAAACTACCACGGAGAACTGTATTCTCTGCCATTTAACATGTACACCTTTAACAGGATGTGGGGTGTGGTAACGCCAGAGGAAGCGGCGGCAAAGATTGAAGAACAGAAGGTGGCAGCAGGCATCACAGAACCACAGAATCTGGAAGAGCAGGCAATCAGCCTTGTTGGTACAGATATCTATGAGAAGCTGGTAAAAGGCTATACCGAGAAGCAGTGGGGCAGACCGTGCCACGAGCTTCCGTCATTTATCATCAAGCGTCTTCCGGTTCGTCTGACCTTTGATAACAACTATTTTAATGCGTTGTATCAGGGCATTCCGATGGGCGGTTACACAGGGATGGTGGCAAACCTCTTGGACAGAATTGAAGTGAAGCTTGGCGTAGATTATTTGGAAAATAAGGACGAGTATGATGCAATGGCGGAAAAAGTCGTATATACAGGCGCTATCGACGCATATTTTGGTTACAAGCTTGGCGCGTTAGAATATCGTTCGGTACGTTTTGACACAGAGGTTCTTGATATGCCAAACTTCCAGGGTAACGCTGCGGTAAACTATACTGACGCAGAGACTCCATGGACTCGTATCATCGAGCATAAATGGTTTGAGTTTGGAAAAGACGCAAATGGCAATGACCTTCCTAAGACCGTTATCAGTCGTGAATACAGCTCGGAATGGAAGGTGGGCGACGAACCGTACTATCCGGTAAATGATGAGAAAAATGGTGCACTTTACGCCCGCTACAGGGAGCTGGCGGAAAAAGAAGCAAATATCATTTTTGGCGGACGTCTGGGAGAATACAAATATTATGACATGGATGCAGTAATCGCAAGCGCGCTTGATATGGCAGCCAAGGAACTGGCATAGAACAGCAAGGAGCTTGCATTTGACTTGGTGAGCAAGGAACTGGCATAGAACAGCAAGGAGCCGGCATTTGACTTGGTGAGCAAGGAACCGGCATAGAAAAGCAAGGAGCCGGCATTTGACTTGGTGAGCAAGGAACTGGCATAGAACAGCAAGGAGCTTGCATTTGACTTGGCGAGCATAGAGCTTGCATAGAACAGCAAAGAGCCAGCATTTGACTTGGCGAGCTGCATGAGAAGTGGATTTAAAATACACATATAAAAAGGGAGCATTATTATACATATGATAAAAAATATCATTTTTGATGTTGGAAAGGTTCTGGTCTCTTATGAGCCGGACGCATATATGGAGAGCCTCGGATTAGATGAAGAAACAAGGGCCGTAATTAATGGTGCGATGTTTGAAAATAAGCTGTGGGATATTTCAGACCAGGGAATTTTTTCTATAGAGGAATGTCTGGACAAATTCATTGCCCAGGCACCACAGTATGAGGCACAAATCCGTCAGGTACATGCCACAGTGGGAAAAAGCATTGAGCTGTATCCATATGCCATGGATTGGCTGCAGGAGTTAAAGGATAAAGGCTATCATCTTTACATTTTATCAAACTATTCAGAGCATATGATGAATCAGACCAGGGAGAAGCTTGAGTTTTTATCCTTGGTGGATGGTGCCGTATTTTCTTATGAGTGTAAGCTTATGAAGCCGAGTGGAAAAATGTATGATTTTTTGTGTCAAAAATATAGCTTGAATTGCTCCGAGTGTGTGTTTGTTGATGACCGTTGGGAGAATGTGGAAGGTGCACAGAGAAACGGCATTGTAGCAGTTCATTTTAGAGATTATCAGCAGGGCAGGCAGGCCTTAGAGGAGATGCTGCGGTATTAAAATATTTATACAATAAATTTGGAATAAGGGGGTGCATCCCCCTTTTTTCTATGTTAAAATGTACATAACATGCGTATAAGTATAAAGAGCTTTGCGAAAGATAGGAAGAAAAGGAGAGAAGAAATTATGGGAAATGATAGCCTTCGTAGCCGTAGCGAAATTCCAGCAGAGTATAAATGGAATATGCAGGATATGTTTGCAAGCGATGAATTATGGGAGGAAGAGGCAGCAAGCCTTTTGGATATGGCGAAAGAGATGGAGGCCTACAAGGGTCGACTTGGAGAAAGTGCTGCGACATTACTTGAATTTTTAAAGAAGTCCGATGAAATGGATTACCATGCAGAGCGTGTCATTGTATATGCTAATCAAAAATATCATGAGGATACAGCCGTTTCCAAATATCAGGGATATTGTGCAAAGGCAGACGGCATTGAGGTGGCAGTTTATAGCGCTGTGTCATTTATGGAGCCGGAGATTCTTGCGATGGATACAGAAAAATTGGAGCTCTTTCTTAAGGAGGAGCCGGGCTTAGAGCACTATCGCAGAATCTTAGAGAATATTCTTCGCAAGAAAGAACATGTTCGTTCTGCAGAGGTAGAGGCGGTGCTTGCGCAGGCGGGAGACATGGCAACTGCTCCTTCTAATATTTTTTCTATGTTTAACAATGCGGACATTAAGTTCCCATCTATAACCGACGTAGAAGGCAACCGCATTCAGATTACTCACGGAAATTATGTTTCTTTGATTGAAAATAAGGATAGAAGCCTTCGTAAGGAAGCCTTCCATGGTCTTTATGGCAAATATAGGAAGTATGCAAACTCTGTAGCAGCAATGTTTCAGGCACAGCTTAAGAAGGAAAACTTCTATGCCAAGGTGCGCAATTATCCAAGTGTCCGTGCAATGCATTTGAGCAACGGAAATATTCCGGAAAGTGTATATGATAATTTGATTGAGACTGTTCATAAGCACCTTCCTGCAATGCATCGTTACGTGTCATTGCGCAAGAAATTACTGGGTGTAGAGCGTCTTCATATGTATGACCTGTATGTTCCGGTCGTAGAAGAGACAGGTAAGAAATATCCTTACGAGGAAGCAAAGGAAATTGTAAAAGCAGCCATTGCGCCGATGGGTGAGGAATATGTTAAAGTGGCTTCTGATGGTATGGACCATGACTGGGTTGACGTTTATGAAAATGAAAACAAGCGTAGCGGCGCATATTCCTGGGGTGCATACGGCACACATCCATATGTGCTGTTAAATCATCAGGATAATTTGGACAGTGTATTTACCCTTGCGCATGAAATGGGTCATGCAATGCACAGCTACTATTCTGACAAGACACAGTCTATCACATATGCAGGCTATCTCATTTTCGTTGCAGAGGTTGCATCGACCTGTAATGAGGCACTGCTTATGCATCATTTATTGGAAAATACAACAGATGAAGTGGAGCGTAAGTATCTGGTAAACCACCAGTTAGAGAGTTTCCGTGGCACTTTGTTCCGTCAGACTATGTTTGCAGAGTTTGAAATGCTTGTTCATAAGAGAATTTCCGATGGAGAGAGCCTTACAAAAGAGGATATCTGTAAGATTTACCATGACTTAAACGTGTTGTATTATGGTCCGGACATCATTGTGGATGAGGATATTGATTATGAATGGATGAGAATTCCGCATTTCTATACTTCATTTTATGTGTATCAGTATGCAACAGGGTATTCAGCAGCGATTGCTTTTTCTAAGAAAATTCTAGAGGAAGGCAAAACGGCGGTTGACCGTTATATCACAAGCTTCTTAAGTGGCGGTTCTTCCAAGGACCCAATCGACCTGTTAAAGGATGCCGGTGTTGACATGAGCACACCTGCTCCTGTTGATGATGCACTTTGTGTATTTGAGGACTACTTATCACAGTTAGAGGAGCTTGTAAAATAAGAATGAGCCTTCCGGGCAGGCGAGTACGAGTGAGTAATAATGAAGCGAACGAGTGCCTGCGGGATATTATAGATGGCGTGGTGCGGCTATATTTTTGGAAAAATCCGGCTGTGCCACGGTTTTGAAATGGAGGAAAATATGGAACGTATTAAGAGTTTCCAGATAAATCATAATATATTAGAGCCGGGCTTTTATATTTCTCGTGAAGATGGTGATATCATCACTTACGATTTGCGTACGAGAAAGCCAAACGCGGGCGATTACATGGATAACGGCACGATGCACACCTTGGAGCATATGTTTGCCACCTGTGCGCGCAATTCCGCGGCTTCTGACAAAATAATTTACTTTGGACCTATGGGCTGCCAGACCGGATTTTATTTTCTGGTAAAGGACCTTGCTCCGGTTGAGGTATTTGAGCTTACCAAGGACATCTTAGAGCAGATTATTGCCTACGAGGGTCCGGTGTTTGGTGCTTCAGCAATTGAATGTGGGAACTATCGCAATCTGGATTTGGCGTTGGCACATGAGGAGGCGAAGAAGTATCTTGAGGTGCTGAAGGCCTGGGAGAACATGGA
>CAYMYV010000087.1:4796-6702 GCA_964394775.1 uncultured Lachnobacterium sp.
TTCATGGAAATCTGGAAAAATACAAGATTTGCTGCCTGCGACGTAACGTGGCGGCGAGATGGAGGACAAAATGACACTTGGTATTATTGGTGCTATGCAGATGGAGGTCGACAACTTAAAGGAGGCTATGGAGAATCAGTCTACCGTGACCGTCAGCGGTATAAGCTTTGTATGTGGAAACATTGGCGAAGTGGAAGTGGTCGCTGCAGTTTGTGGTGTGGGCAAGGTTTTTGCAGCTATCTGCGCAGAAGCTATGATTTTAAAATTTAATCCGGACATGATGATTAATGTCGGTGTGGCTGGAACCTTAACAAGGGATTTAAGTGTATTGGACGTGGCAGTTGCCAGCGATGTGCTGCAGCATGACATGGACACATCTGCAATTGGTGACCCGGTTGGTCTTATTTCCGGGCTCAATCAGATTTATTTTCCGACAGATGAGAAAATGTGTGACTTGCTATGCGAGTGCCTGAAGGAAAAAGGTATTCGCTATGTAAAGGGACCAATTGCAACCGGCGACATTTTCATGCATGACCCGGACCATAAGGCGTTGGTTCGTGACCGTTTCCGCGCAATCGCCTGTGAAATGGAGGGCGGAAGTATTGGGCATGTATGTACCGTTAACAACGTTCCTTTTGCAGTTCTTCGTTCCATCTCCGATGGCGAAGGCGGCGCAATGGATTATCAGACCTTTGCAGAGGAAGCAGCACTTCGTTCAATAGATGTTGTGCTTGAATTTATTGCGAGAGTGCAGGCAGTATAGGAAGAAAATAGGGTGTCGCAAAATGTTAGCATTTGTGGCACCTCTTTTGATTTTGTGGATAACTCACGCACATATGTTGATAATATGTTGCGTTGCGCGGTATTGCCTTTTTTTACTTTTGGTCATATTATATATACAGGATTTAAAATCCATCTACGTAGATATCTAACCCATTCGGGAGCAATTTCCCCGATGAGAGAACAATTGAATATAGAATATGCGAAAGAGAGGAAATTATATGGATGGTAATAGCAAAGCTACTTCTGTGGGTTCATATTTGAACGCGACAGGACCGATTGCGTTCGGCATGACAAATGATTATATGTTTCATGCAGTTTTGCAAAAGAATGTTAGAGTTTTAAAAGGATTAATTTGTTCATTGTTGCATTTACAGGAGGACGAAGTGCAATGTGTGCAGATTCTAAATCCAATTGAACTTGGACAGAATATGGAGGATAAGACTTTTATACTGGATATTAATGTAATGATGAATAACAAGGCAGTAATAAATTTGGAGATGCAGATGGCAGATGAGAAAAATTGGGAAGAACGCTCCTTAAGTTATCTGTGCAGATCCTTTGATCAGTTATATGAGGGACAGGATTATGTAGATGTAAAACCTGCAATACATATTGGGTTTGTGAATTTTTCGCCTTATGAAAATAGTGCAGAATTTTATGCAACATATAAAATGTTAAATGTGAAAAATCATCGTGTATATAGTGACAAATTTATTCTTAGTGTGGTAGACTTAACACATATAGAACTAGCAACGGAAGAGGATAAACTGAATCAGATAGACTATTGGGCAAAACTCTTCACGGCAACTTCATGGGAGGAATTAAAGATGATTGCAGAAAAGAATCCAAGCATGTCAGAAGCAACTCAAACTTTATATGAACTCAATGCAGATGAACGTACACAAGAGATATGTCGTGCGAGAAGAGAGTATTATCGCCGTCAAAATACGATGACTCGTGATTTGGAGAGATTGCAGAACGAGCTGGATAGGGTAGAAGGTGTGCTTGAAACGATAAATGAGGAACTCGAAACGATAAACGAGGAGCTCGAAGCCAAGAACGAGGAAATCGAAGCCAAGAACGAGGAAATCGAAGCCAAGAACGAGGAAATCGAAGCCAAGAA
>CAYMYV010000087.1:6802-8192 GCA_964394775.1 uncultured Lachnobacterium sp.
CGAGGAAAATGCTATATTAAAATCTCGTATAGAAGAATTAGAAAAACGACTGAAAGAAATCATGTAAGAAGAGAGTGGCTGTAGCATTAGTTACAGCCATTTTTCAATTGAAGATATGATTTGAGATGGCAGGAATAAGAATATAGATAAGCTGTGCAGAATAGAATGATAGCAAGAGATTTTTCGGAGTATATACATGAAAGTACGAAATACCATTTTGCAGATTTCTAAAATTCTCTGTCAAACCAATGGCGGAGTTATCATAGGGTGTCAATTACTGCTTGTTTTGGCGGGAATACTAATGATAGGTCAGTTGACAAACACTGTTGTGGAGGTCAGCAGTACCTACGGCGATCGGGAGCTTCCGATTTATTCGGTGGGAACTGAGGAAAAGAAAATCGCCATAAGCTTTGATGCTGCCTGGGGTGCGGAGGACTTTAACCAAATTATGGAGGTGCTGGATAAGCACAATGTGAAAACCACTTTTTTCATGACAGGTGACTGGGTGGAAAATTATCCGGAGTGTGTAAAGACACTTGTGGAAAAAGGACATGACCTTGGCAACCACAGTGCCACACATCCGGACATGACCACGTTGTCAGCCGCAGAGCAACAGGAGCAAATTCTGAAAGTACATAATATGGTAAAGGAATTGACCGGCTACGAGATGGAGCTGTTCCGCCCACCTTACGGCGCTTACAACAATGATTTAATCCGCACCTGTTATGCATTGGGCTATTATCCGATTCAGTGGGATGTGGATTCTCTCGACTGGAAAGATTATACTCCGGAACGAATTATATCCAATGTCTGCGAGCATGATTCCCTCGGTCCGGGTTCTATCATCCTGTGTCATAATGGCGCAAAATACACCGCAGATGCCTTGGATGAGCTTCTTACGAATCTAGAGAATCAGGGATATGAGATTGTACCGATTTCCCAGCTTATTATGCGTGAAAATTATCATATGGACGTGACTGGAATGCAGGTGGCGGATTAACAAATTGTGCCCTTGAAAAAGCATTTGGTAGTGGAAAATAATCTTACCTTGCGTCATAAAAAAGCTTGTGCTATAATATTCGCAGATTTAGTATTTTTCATAGATATTGCGGTGGAAGAATAGGAGATGGTATTATGTCGGATGAAATGTTCTTATTTGGATTTTTAGCATTTATCATATTTATCTGTATTGTTGCAGTAATTGCAGCTATATCAGCAGTTACAGCATCTGTTGCTGGAATAAATGATGATGAGGATTTATTGGAAGAAGAATAATAGATTATCTTATGAGATTAGGGGACACATCTTGAAGTTTTTCAAGGTGTGTTTTTTACCTTATAGGATTAGGGTGTCAAAAGGTGCATCTACAAATTATGTCTGGCAAATTGTA
>CAYMYV010000088.1:0-8172 GCA_964394775.1 uncultured Lachnobacterium sp.
GTGGTCTGTAGAAGGGCATAGAGACAGGGGCGCCGCTTGGGCCATAAGGATTTTGTGACAGCCCCATATGAAATTGCGTCGTCAGACGCATCAAATTCCAAGCTCGCTTGCGAAATTGCAGGCGTCAGAATTATTCTATTTATGTCGTGGGGTCTATGTAAAAAAATAATACGCTTAGACCCTATATGCGCATTTACCCCCCCTACTAGAATGTATGCTCGAGGGTATATACGAAAAAATATTTTTGAAATACCCCATATTTTCAGAAAAATGGGGTACTGGAGAATGATTTCTCTCTATATACCAAATTAGAGATAGAACCCATAATAAAAGGTCATTTTTGGGGGTATCAGATAGAGATTTTTCTGTATATACCCAAACGCAGAATTCCCCCGGAAGCCGAGCTAGAAATCCCTCTCAGAAATCCCAGTCAGAATTCCCCCGGAAGCCGAGCTAGAAGTCCCTCTCAGAAATCCCAGCCCAGAAATTCTAGCCCAGAAATCCCAGTCAGAAATCCAGCCCAGAAATTCCAGCCCAGAAATTCCACCTCAGAATCCACACAGCCCGGAACAATACCCCGCAAGTATATCCTATATATTTTTACTTCAAAAACTCATATTGTGACATATACAATCTGTAATATTCTCCACGCTGTGCAATCAATTCATCATGATTACCGCGTTCCAAGATATCTCCCTTATCTACATACATAATGCAGTCTGCATTCTTAATGGTAGACAAGCGGTGGGCGATAATGAAAGAGGTACGACCTTTTAATAATTCGTTCAAACCGCGCTGGAGAACAATTTCAGTCTCAGTGTCGATACTTGAGGTTGCTTCGTCCAGAATAAGAATCTTAGGATTTGCAAGTAATGCTCTGGCAAAGGAAATCAGCTGACGCTGTCCTGCGGAGAGGCGGCTGCCTCGTTCGTTTACTTCGGTATAATAGCCTTTTTCCATGTCCATGATAAAGTCATGAGCACAAACTGTTTTTGCAGCAGTGATAACCTCTTCGTCGGTGGCTTCCATGTTTCCGTAGCGGATATTGTCCATAATGGTTCCGGCGAAAATGAAGCTGTCCTGCATCATGATACCCATCTGGGTACGGAGAGAACGAAGTGTTACCGTGGAAATGTCCACATCATCGATGAGCACCTGACCGGAGTCTACATTGTAGAAGCGGCTGATGAGATTTACGATGGTGGTTTTTCCGGCACCGGTTGGACCTACGATGGCATAGGTGTCACCTGGGTTTGCAGTGAAGTTTACGCAGTTTAATATCTTGCTGCCTTCCTCGTAGCTAAAGGATACGTCTTTAAATTCTACTTTTCCTACAACCTCTGGCATTTCCACAGCATCCTCGGCATCCTTTACAAGAACTGGTTCGTCAATGGTTTCAAAGATTCGTTCCAAATATGAGATTGCGGTAAGCAGGGAATTGTAAAAGCCTGCCAAGGTATTAATTGGTGCCCAGAAACGGCTGATGTAAGAAGTAAAAAGTATCAGTACACCAGCGGTCAGCGTTGCATCCGGAGCCAAAATCCAGTGTACACCGAGCACATAGATGAAGGATGTGGTAATGGTGGAGATAATATCTACACTAGGCCCCATGGTAAAGTTATAGGTTACGGCACGCATCCAAGCCTCACGATAGCTTTTGCTAAGATGATTAAAGATACCGGTGTTTTCCTTTTCACGAACAAAGGACTGGGTTACGCGGATGCCGTTAATACTTTCGGCGATATAAGCGGTCAGGTTAGATTGCTTGTTGCTCTGAATCTGCCATGCACGACGCTGTCTTTTTTTGATAAAAACAATTACCGCTGCAAGCAGTGGAAGACCACATAAGCACACAATCGTCAGCTTCACATCAGAGATAAACATAAATATGATAATGAATATCAGGTTGCAGCAGTCGGTGAAGGTGTTGACGATACCATTGCTGAGCAAGTCACTTAAGCTGTTGACGTAGTTTACCACACGCACCTGAATTTTTCCATGTGGGCGGTCATCATAATAAGAAAAAGGCAGCTTCTGCAAGTGCTCGAAAATATCCGCGCGCAGGTCGTGGACAATGCTTTGTCCGATAGTACTCATGGTGCGGATTTTTAAAGCAAGTGACAATGCGGAGTAGCAAGCAATAATCGCAGTAAGGATAGAGTAAAAAATAACAGTATCCATATCCTTCGAAGGGATGGCTTCGTCCATGATTCGCTGGAAAAAGATTGGAATCATCATGGTTGCAGCTGATGAAGTAAGCATCAGCAAAATGACTGCAAGCATTTTATATTTGTAAGGAGAAATATAGCGAGCAAGACGTTTCAGCTGGCTTATGTCAAAGCTGTCCTCTAGCACTTCATCCATGTCATATCGATTTCTAGCCATGTTAGTTGCCTCCTTTCTCACAATTCTTTGCATCCGGAATTTCCGCAGAACCTTCACAATTCTTTGCATCCGGAATTTCCGCAGAACTTTCGCAATTCTTTGCATCCGGAATTTCCGCAGAACTTTCACAATTCTGTGCATCCAGAATTTCCGCAGGAATCTCACCGTACTGGCTGCGGAAGGTGTTTGCGTAATAGCCATTTTGCTTAAGAAGTGATTCGTGAGTTCCCTGTTCTATAATGCGTCCGTTATCCAGGACAAGGATTAAATCTGCATCCTTAATGGATGAGATACGATAAGCAATGATAAAAATAGTACATTTTTTGTTAATGGATTTTAGCTGTCTCTGGATATAGGTTTCCGTTTCCATATCTACCGCAGAGGTGGTATCGTCCAATATCAAAATGGATGGGTCCTTAAGCAGTGCACGAGCAAGAGAAATTCGCTGCTTTTGTCCACCGGAAAGACCAACGCCGCGTTCACCGACGATGGTGTCATAGCCATCCGGCATTGCCATGATAAAGTAGTTGGCGTCCGCCATAATCGCAGCCTTTTTCACATCCTCAAACGGACAGTCAGGACGGCTGTAGGCAATATTTCCCTCGATGGTATCTGAGAAAAGGAATACGTCCTGCATCGCCATACCAATGTTATCACGCAGGTTGTACAAATCCATATCACGCACATCGATTCCGTCTACAAGCACCTGACCGGAGGTGGTATCGTAGAAACGACATAGCAGGTTCATAATTGTAGATTTTCCGGCACCGGTAGAGCCAATAATTCCGACGGTCTGCCCAGGCTCAACCTTAAAGCTAATATCCATAACAATATCTTCGTCGTCTGCACGGTAGGAAACATCCTTGAACTCTACTGCGCCCTCCAAGCGCTTCTTTATCACACCGGAAACAGGGGTTTTTACATGAGGCTCTTCGCTATAGGTCGCATAGATTTTTTCTACGGAGGTAATGAAGTTTCCAACGTCATTTACCAGCCAGCCTGCCATACGAAGTGGGTTGTTAAGCATCCACAGATAGCCGTTTGCGGTAACAAGATTTCCAAGTGACATCTCGCCCTGAATTACCATGTAGCTGCCATAGAACATCAATACTACATTAAGTGCGTAGGAGAGAATTTCAAAGATTGGTACGAACTTCATCCATACACGGGAAGCTGAAATCTGTGCGTCGCGGTATTTATCATTTTCACGGTTGAATTTTTCGGTTTCAAAGTCCTCTTTTGCAAAAGCCTTTACCACGCGGTTGCCGCTGACATTTTCCTGAACAAATGCATTCAAAGAAGAGAAGCATTCGCGGTTGCGGCGGAAGGCCGGGTGCACTTCCTTGGACTGAAAATATGTAGTCAAAGCGGTAAAAGGCAGCACTGCCAGCATAAGCAGTGCCAGCTTTGTATTGATAGTAAAAATCATAATCAAAGCAAAAACAAAAAAGAGCACATGCTGCCATATCATATAGATTACATACGCAACGAAGTGACGGATGGCATCCATATCACCTGTCTGGC
Organism: uncultured Lachnobacterium sp.; assembly: GCA_964394775.1. Lineage (GTDB taxonomy): Bacteria > Bacillota > Clostridia > Lachnospirales > Lachnospiraceae > Roseburia. The sequence continues at coordinate 3,910 of CAYMYV010000088.1, forward strand.
GGCTTAACAAATCGCCCGTACGTTTTTTATTATAGAAGTTGAAATCTTCCTCCAGGAGCTTACGGTATACCTTGTCACGCATGTCAAAGAGCACACCCTGCGATGCCCTTTCAAATACTATCTGATAGGAAAAACGAAGCACGCCGATAACCAGGGTAACGCCAAGAAGAAGAACTACCAGAGGCACCAGCTTCTCGGTTGCCCCACCCTCGATTACTTCATCAATGATGGTTCCTGATATCATAGGGCTTACCACCGATAGAGCTGCAATCACAGTGGTCATAATCAGACCAAGTATCATGTAATGCATATATTTTTTTAGAAAAGACATAAACCATTTCATTGGGGTCATAATTTGTCCTCCATCCCTACAATTTTACAATTATTTTTATACTAGCGATAAATATTAGAAAAAGAAATGTAGTATCTTGCTAAAAAAATGTATCTTTTTGTAAAAAGAAAAGTTACAATAGAGAAAGAAGCTGTATGGAGTTTGAGTAAGATTATGGAAAAAGAAAAATATATTGAAAATTTTAATCCAACCTTTCTGTTTACATGGAAAGGTACCAGAACACATGACGAGGAGAAGTACCATAGTCATGATTTCCCGGAGCTGGCCTATGTGCTGGGTGGTGTAGGAAAATATCGTATAGATGATGTCATTTATGATGTAAAAGAAGGCGATTTGATTGCTATCAATCCGGGCGTAAAGCATCAGGCGTTGTTTACGAATCCGCAGAACGCTACAACGGAGTTTTTCGTAGGCTTTACCGATGTAAAGTTTATCGGATTAGCCCCTAATATGCTCCCTCTTCCGGAGAATAGTCCGATTATTCCGGTAAAGGGAGAATTAAAACAGAAGATATCCCGTATTTGTGCTTCCATGGAAGCAGAGAACAGCATTAGCTGGGAGGGCAGGTATTTTATGCAAAAAACCTATCTGATGCAGATGATTCTCTTGTTGCTGAAGGAACAGATTCAGCCGGTGGAGGTAAAAACCGGATGTGCATTTGAATCCGTGAACAAAAAATATGTAGTAGAACAGATGATGAACTATTTCGAAGAACATTATGCGGAAAAGATATCACTAGACCAAATTGCGGAGAATATGTACCTGAGTCCATTTTACATATCCAAGATTTTTAAATCGGAAACAGGAAACACACCAATTCATTATCTGATTAAGATTCGCATGGAGCGAGCCTTCGAGCTTTTGGAAAACGGTTGGGAAGGAAGCATTCAGGAGGTCGCTGTGCAGGTCGGTTATGAGGATGCATATCATTTTAGCAAGCTTTTTAAAAAAAATTTTGGGGTATCACCGTCTCAGGTGAAGAAAGGAAAATAAAATGTCCCAGTATTACAATAGACCAATCGAATTTCGTGTGGCGAAAGTATTCAGTGACCACATGGTATTACAGAGAGACAAAAATATCCATGTATTTGGGGAGGCGTTGCCCGGCACACAGGTTACGGTAACCTTGGTGCACGCAGATGGACGCTGTGATATAACGCATACCGTTGCAGAAAATAATAAGTGGCTTGCGATTCTGTCCCCACAGATGGCAGAGCATGATTGTAAGCTTACCATAGAGGCAGTTGCAGGAGCAGAAGCCACAAAAGAATCACAAGCAGATGAAGCGGCAGGACAGAGTAGAAACCATCTCGGCAGATTCGAATTCACCGACGTAGTCATCGGCGAAGTATGGCTGGCGGGTGGACAATCTAACATGGAATTGGAATTACAGAATTGCAGGGGTGGCATGGATACACTTCAAAAGGACGTAAATCCAAATGTGCGCTTCTACTACACCCCAAAGGAGCCTTACAAAAATAAGCATTTTTATGAAGTTGAGGATAGCACCTGTTGGCAGACCTTTGACAGTGAAAGTGCAAAAAACTGGTCGGCAGTCGGATATTATTTTGCAAAGAGATTAAGTAAGGATTTAGACGGCGTGACGGTAGGTGTTATCGGCTGTAACTGGGGTGGAACGAGTGCTTCTGCGTGGATGAGTGAGGAAGCCCTGGCAGAGGATAAGGAGCTTGGGACTTATTTAGAAGATTATCACAAAGCCAGTGACGGTATCAGCATTGAGGAGCAGGAAAAGGCCTATGATGATTATGTGATTTTCCACGAAAGCTGGGATAAAAAATGTGGAGAGCTGTATAAGGAGAATCCAAACCTTGCATGGAGTGAGGTGGAAGCTGTTCTTGGAAAATGCCAGTGGCCGGGCCCGATGAATGTAAAGAATCCATTCCGTCCAACAGGCTTATATGATTGTATGCTGCAGCGTGTCTGCCCATATTCTTTACGTGGCTTTATCTTTTATCAGGGGGAAAGCGATGATCACAAGCCACGCATGTACTATAAGCTTTTTACCAGAATGATTCGTCAGTGGAGAGAGGATTTCCTGGATGAAGAGCTGCCATTTCTTATGACACAGCTTAGCATGCACCGCTATCAGTATGATGAGGATTTCAAGAACTGGCCAATTATCCGTGAAGCACAGATGGATACCTACAAAACGATTAAAAATACCGGAATCGCAGTGATTGTAGATAGGGGAGCGTTTAACGACATTCACCCATTAGATAAGCTCACGGTTGGAGAACGTTTAGAGCTGCAGGCACTGGCACATGTATACGGTAAGCTGGATAAAAAGGATGCCTTTGGACCAATGTATTCCGGCTGCATTTATCATGAACATGAATTAGAATTGTGCTTTGATTATGCAGAGGATGGCTTTGTTACACGCAATAATCCGGTAGACGGAAATGACAGCGCCCTTGCACCAAAACCGGTAAAGGCAGAGGAAATGCCTGCCGGCTTTGAAGTGGCCGGACGCGACAAGATATTCCTTCCGGCACGGGCGCGCATCGAAGGAAGCCGCATTTTTGTGGCTTCTCCAGAGGTTGCAAATCCGTTATATGCAAGATATCTGTGGACAAATTATGCAGAGGTAACCCTGTATGGAAAAAATGGTTTGCCGGTGGCTCCATTTAGAACCAGCAAGCAGGATGAGCTTACGATACAGCTTGGAGCTGCCCAGCTTCAGCAGCTTATGGAAACCTAAGAAAATGCAAGTAATTCATATCTAATTTTTCCTATTTTTAGTGGAGAAATTCTTTGATAAGATAGTATTACTTTAGAAAATGTGTGATTTTGACCGCACATGGGAAATAGATATAGAGGAAAAGGAGAAAGAAAATGAAAAAACGTTTATTAAGTCTTTTGCTTGTATGCGTTCTTGGAATGAGTATGTTCTCTGCATGTGGCGATAATGCAGGCAATTCAGAGAATTCCGGAACAGAAGGTGGGGATACAGGCACAGGTAGTTCGGAGGAAGAGCTTGTAGGTATCCGTAAGGAATTAACAGCTGTTGAATTAACAAAGATTATGGGCAATGGTATTAACTTGGGAAATACCCTGGAAGCCTGCGATACCTCTCTTGGTAGCGATAAAGCCACTTCTGTTTATGAAACCTGCTGGGGACAGCCAATTACTACACAGGAAATGATTACCTCTATGAAGGAAGCAGGTTTTGATTCTATACGTATTCCGGTAGCCTGGGCAAACACCATGGACTGGAAGAATGGTGACTACACAATTGATGATGCTTTTATGAAACGTGTAGAGGAAGTCGTAAACTATGCATTAAATGAAGATATGTATGTTATCATCAACGACCACTGGGATAGTGGCTGGTGGGCAATGTTTGGTCAGGAAGACCAGGCTACCCGTGATGCAGCAATGGAAATGTACACATCTATGTGGACTCAGATTGCAAATCACTTCAAGGATTATTCAGACTATTTGATTTTTGAATCTGCAAACGAAGAATTAGGAAACAGATTCAATGACGAGCTGAATGGCAAAACAGGTACATTAACACAGGACGAATGCTATGAACTGACAAACAAAGTCAACCAGACATTCGTTGATATCGTTCGTGGAACCGGCGGAAACAATGCATATCGTTTCCTTTTAATCGCAGGCTATGGAACTGATATTACATCTACCATTGACAGCAGATTCGTAATGCCTACAGATACAGCGGAAAGCAAGCTTCTTTTGTCTGTACATTACTATGATCCATCCGGTTACTGTATTTTCGAAAGCCTTTCAAGCTGGGGAACAGAAGAACAGTTTGATGAGATGAACAACATGTTAAGAAAGCTTACAATGTTCACTTCGCAGGGCTATGGTGTAATCATTGGTGAATACTCTGTATTCCCACTTGATTCTACAACCTTAAAGGATGGTGC
>CAYMYV010000089.1:0-8154 GCA_964394775.1 uncultured Lachnobacterium sp.
ACTTGTAAATAAAAAAGTAGGATAATCTATCCCACTTTTTTAATAATTAATTTTCTATTTAATTTCTGCGTTTATCACAGCCAGCTTATGCATCTCTTCAGTTGCAAAAGAAATCTTGGTAAGCGCATCCCGTTTTGTTAATAAATAACACCAGAAGCTCTCATCCGGAATTGAGATATCCACACAATCCCCTCGTCCCAGATAGTTGTATTCAATATGAACACTCTCCATATGCATTGCACTGCGTGTCAAAACGTACGGCTCTCCATGATAGGTGCACTCGATTCGCGTTTCCGTTGGTGTCTGGATTAATTTCCCTTTGCCCTGCTGATAAAACTTTGTCCATCCCGGAAGGGTTTCCAAACGAATTTCATCCTCAAAGTAATATGTGCCTTCTTCGATTTCCTTGCGCACACATTCTCTTTCCCAATTACTCCAATCCGGAATGTGACTAAACTCTGTTTCTCCTTCCACTGCCTGCATCTGACCGTATTCCGTCATCTCCCATTCCTTGCCGCAGTGTCTGCACCACAGCTTCGTACCTGCGGAATCTGTCTCATGCTCTGTGCCACAGGCCGGGCACTTATACAGTAAGCAATGAAGACCCTTTGCTCTCTGCGGATGGTCTACTTTAATCTCATTCTCCAGCTGCCACTTGAAGTCATCATAAACAAAATGCTCCTCTATACGGGCATTGATTTCCTCTACGGACATCTTCTTAGCTTCTTCCTTGGTAATAATCTGCACCATCTCAGCTTCTACATAAGTATTCTTTTCGATACGATTCCACTGTGGATATGTAATAAAATTACCATGAATCTTAAGTACCACCACTGGCACACGAAGCATACGAATCAGTTTCCCTGTGGAGGATGGCATATACGATGTACATCCATCCAAAGAGTATCTTGCCTCCGGGAAAAGCACAAATGGATTCTTCAATTTTTCAATACAATATTTGATATTTTTAATCAAATGCAAATCACTGACAAACTTGCGGGTTCCTAATACTCCCAAGTGACGCATCAATGGTTCCGTATAAGTATTAAAACCCTCTAATGTCATAACATTATTCACCTTATATGGTTCCGCTGCCACCATCATTAACATCAAATCCACCGTAGAGGAATGAGTAACAAGCATCAGATATGGCTCATCCAAGCCGTCCATATTGGTTTTTTTCAAGCTATACCCACGATTATTTAAAAGTGGTTTGCACACAATATTTCTTGCTACAGAAAATAAAAAGCCCGGTGTATGTGGTTTTTTTGCAAAGTCAAAACGCTTTACATCCTCTTTTTTTTCAGTTGTTATTTTGTCGCCTCTCATTATTTCCCTCGTTAATTATAAATTTTCTATAAACTCTTTATAAAGAATATCACAAATAACGTGGATGTGCAATCAAAAATGAGGCTGCTGTGCCACGGATTTCTCTCTTAAAATCCATGGCACAACAGCCTCATATCACTACTTATTCACTTATAATAAATAAAAAACCAGACATATTATGGAAATGACAACATCTATAATTCCGGCAAACATGAAATGTCCAAAAGATATCTGTTTCTCTTTCATCCGCTCATTATACTGATAAAAATCTTCCTCTCGAATCTTTTCACCTTTTTTTGCAGAAAATGAACGTCCCAAGGTTTTTAATCCAAATATAATTCCATTAAACAAACCCTCGTTTGCAATCCATGCCATAATTCCTATACCAAGGAATACCACTCCGGGAATAAAAAACGCATCGCAAAGAATACTAAGCGCCTTAGAGAAATCTTCTGCTATATAAATTTCTTTTGCCAAACAGATAATCACTGCAGCTACGATTCCAATTACAAAAGTAATTACATAGGACTTTTTTTCTTCCAAAAAATGCATTATTTCATCTCCGCCTGATATTTTTCCATTTCCTCTGTATTACAGTACACAAAGTGATCCGGTGCTACTTCACGAAGGCTTGGACCTTCTACGGAATAATCATGATCAAGCTCCGGTGTATAAATAATTCTCTTTCTCTTCTTCTCATAGTGAGGATCCGGGAATGGAATTGCTGATAAAAGTGATCTGGTATATGGGTGACATGGATGAGCAAATAACTCATCCGCGTCCGCAAGCTCTACCAGCTTACCAAAATACATAACTGCAATTCTATCAGAGAAATACTTAACTACAGAAAGGTCATGGGCAACAAACATAATTGTAAGCCCCATCTTCTCTCTTAGCTCATTAAGCAAATTGATAACCTGTGCCTGAATGGATACGTCAAGAGCACTGATTGGCTCATCCGCGATGATAAGCTCCGGTTCCAAAACAATTGCTCTTGCTATACCGATACGTTGTCTCTGTCCACCTGAGAATTCATGTGGATAGCGGTCCGCATGCTCCGGAACAAGACCAACAAGATCAAGCATCTCAATAACTTTCTTGTCGATATATTCTTTATCCTTCATTCCACGAATTGTAAGACCTTCTGCAATAATTTCACGGACTGTCATACGTGGATTTAGGGATGCAACCGGATCCTGGAAAATCATCTGAATCTTATTAATATCTCTTGAAGTATGAGTTTTATTAATCTTCTTTCCTTCTATGATTTCCTTACGAAGTCTTTCCACCTCTTCACTGTTTCCGGCCTTTCTTGCAGCTCTTAATTGCTGCTTTAATTCCTGAATACCAACGGTAATTGTTTCTCCATTAAAGATTACTTTACCGCCAGTAATATCATATAGCTTGATAATTGAACGACCGGTTGTGGTTTTGCCACAGCCTGACTCTCCTACTACACCAAGAACTTCACCCTTATGAATCTGGAAGCTTACATCATCAACTGCTTTTACATGCGCACGCATACTACCGAAGTACTGTTTCAGATTCTGCACTTCAAGTAATACTTCAGCGTCTTTAAACTTATTACTCATTGTTCTGTGCCTCCATCTTCTTCATTCTCTCGATACGCTCTGTTACGATACGTGGTGGTTCAACCTTTGGTGCACTTGGATGCAACAGCCATGTTGCAGCATAATGGGTATCAGACACCTTAAACATTGGTGGCTGCTGTTCATAATCAATCTTTAATGCATATTTATTACGTGCTGCAAACGCATCACCAACTGGTGGCATTGTCATATCCGGTGGTGTACCAGGAATAGAATCCAAGCGTTCCTCTGTATAAATATCCGGCATAGAAGAAAGAAGTGCCCATGTATATGGATGCTTTGGTTCATAGAAAATGTCATCAACCGTACCATACTCTACAATCTTACCGGCGTACATAACAGCAATTTTATCTGCCATATTAGCAACAACACCAAGGTCATGTGTAATAAAGATTACAGACAGCTGTCTCTCCTCTTTTAGCTTATTAATAAGCTCCAAAATCTGAGACTGGATTGTTACGTCAAGCGCCGTCGTTGGTTCATCACAGATTAAGATATCCGGATTCGCAGAAAGTGCAATTGCAATAACGATACGCTGTCTCATACCACCGGAAAACTCAAATGGATACTGATTGTATCTCTTTTCGGCTTCCGGGATACCTACTTCTTCCATAAGCTGAATAGCACGAGTTTTTGCCATGCTCTTTGTTACACGATATACCATCTTCGCACCCTGTGTCTTCAGGTAATCAATCATATCCACTGCATCATCTGAAAAATCAGTATCAATAACAGTAACCTGTGGCTCATAATCCTCAACTAACCTTGTTACACAAACAATCATATTGGTTAATACAAGATCAAAGTCTGTATTTTCGAAAGCCACCTTTTCTGCTCTGCTCAAGCGCTTCTTGTTCTTAATTCTCATCGCTTCAAGATATTCTTCTACTGCATGTGTCATTGCTGACTTAAATGTATATGCAGTACTATCCTTAACAATGCTAAGTCTGTTGATAGATGCATCAACATCCTTTATAAGAGCATCTGCCTTACTTTTGAGCTCTTTGCCATTGATTTCACCCGCATTCAGGAAGGTTAACATATCCTTCGCATGGTCATATGCTGTCTTTTTCTTTTCAACAGCTTCCACATATGCAAGCTGAAGAGCTTCTGCAATATCAACAAGGAATTCTTTCATGAACTTCTCATCAATATAGGTTCTTGTCATCTGATTCATGCCTGCAATATCCACTGCAAGTTCATCAAGTGATTTTGCATTTGCTTCATATACAAGATAGTAGCCTAATGTAAAGAAGTTTGGAGCAACCTCTTTGCGCTTATCCTTAATCTGTGTAAGAATTGCTTTTAAATCTTCTAAGTAAGCAATCAGCTTCTCTCCATTGCCACCCTTCGCATATAAAGCTCCTTCTGTAGCAATATTCTTTACAAGAAGACTATATACGTTGTCCTTTTCACTTACAAGGAAAGGATTGCAAACCTTCATAGCATTATCAACTAAATTCTTAGTATGAACCGGCACCGTTGTTGTTTTCTTACCGATAATTTCAATACGAAGACTTTCTGCGCTCACAAGACAGGCTTCCAGCTTGCCATACGCCTGTGTATAGTCAAACTCATGCTTATTACTTACTTCAATAAATTTCTTTACTACTGCAATGTTTTCCTTTGCTCTAGTGCACTTTGCACTATCGCCGGCTGCCACCTTGATTAGAGTTTCCTCTAAAAGCTTTGTTGTTGTATTAAAAATATGTTTCGCATCTCTCTGGCTTGATTTACCATTTAAAATCATAGCTTCAGTCAGCTGCTTACCAATCTTTACAATTGGGTTCAAGCTGGAAAGTGGATCCTGGAAAATCATAGAAATTCTGTTACCACGAAGCTCGTGGAACTCTTCTTCTGAAATTTTCATAAGGTCCATTCCGTCATATAAAATTTCACCGCCGTCTACAATCGCATTTGGAGCAAGAATTCCCATCGTCGCTCTGGCTGTAACCGATTTACCGGAACCGGACTCACCTACGATGGCAATTGTCTCACCCTTGTTAAGGTCAAATGAAATATCTCTAACTGCCTTAACTCTTCCGTTGTTTGTACGGAATGAAATTCTTAAATTCTTAACATCAAGTATTTTTTCCATTATTCATCCGCTCCTCTTAATGAAGGGTTAAAGGCATCACGTAAACCATTACCAAATAAGTTAAATGAAATCATAAGCAACGAAATCGCGATTGCCGGAACCATAATGATATGTGGATCTGTACTCAGATATTCCTTACCATTTGCAAGCATCGTTCCAAGCGATGTTGAATACTTGCCCTGGAAGTTTACAATACCAAGGTAGGACATAATCGTTTCCGACAGAATTGTATCAGGAATAATAAGGATTGAAGATGTAATAATCGTTCCAATCGCATTAGGGAAAATATGCTTAAACATAAGTCTTCTGTCTCTTGCTCCCAGGGTTCTGGCAGCAAGCACATATTCCTGATTCTTAAAACGATAAAACTGTGTTCGAACACGATAAGCCACACCAATCCATCCTGTTAGACAGAAGGAAAGTAAAACACCGGCAAAGGTCGGCAAAATACCCGTAATTACAAGATGTAACTGTACCAATGTCGCCAATACGATAAATGGAATACCACTTAACACGTCAGAAATACGTTCACCTATCAAATCAATCCATCCGCCATAATAGCCTTCGATTGCACCATAAAACGCACCAAATACAAGGTTGATTACAGATACAAAAACAGCTAATACCAACGATGTTCTAAGTCCATATGCAAGTCTTACAAAAATATCATAGCCTTGACCATCTGTACCAAAATAATGTGTTGGTTCACTGCCATTCACATACTGATAATAATTATAGTATAGAACACGAACCTGTACCATAGACTTATCCTTTGCAAGGTAATATACCATATTACCATCTTCATCTCTGATATAGTTGTCTTCCAGGCCACTGGTCATAGCTTTTTGCAACGAAATTACATTCCCGTCTGAATCAACAGGTGCGCCATTTGAAGCATGCTTATACCAGAAGTTCGCATCCGATACATTATTCGTATCACAAAATTCATTGGACGTATTAATCATAGGATACAATACTGTAATGCCCGATTCTTCCTGCCACGCAACAATTGCTTCGTAATCACTATATGTCATCGAGATATACTGAAAGCCTTTTGCAAAATAAGAATGCGTTCTAACATTACGATAGGTCTTACCCTGTGATAAATATTCCTCACCTATAGAAATAATCGGTGAATATTCCGACTCCATCGCTTCTGTCCATGTAACATTTCCAAGACCCTCTGGATCTTCAGCAGACATACCGATTCCAGCATAATATATAAGATACTTATCATTCAATTTTTGTTCGTAACCACCATCAAATACCGGAAGGAATGACAATGCCGGAATATATGGTCTTGATTTCGTATACGTACCATCCTTATCTCCCAAATCATAGTTTGAGATAAATGGCACAACCAAAGCATACAACGCAACCAGAAGAATAATTAATGTTGCAACAATCGATGCCTTATTTTTTCTAAAACGATTCCATGCATCCTCTAAATATCCGATTGGTTTTGTCTTAAATTTTTCATCATGTAGATTTTCTCCAGCCTGGGCGAATTCAAACTTCTCAGCCGGTATGTTATTAATATCAAACTGATTCTTCATTTTACTTCTCCCCTATTCTGATTCTTGGATCTAAAATACCATAGCTCAGGTCAACAATAATTGTTCCAGCCAAGCTGATGATCGTATAAAACATACTTGTTGCCATAAATACATCATAATCGCGGAAGGTTATCGATTTCAAATACAACTGACCAATACCATTAACCGCAAAAATCTGCTCAATAATCATTGCACCTGACATAACACCTATAAACAAGCTTACAATTGTAGGCAAAATAGGCACCATGGCATTCTTAAGCGCATGTCTTACCGTAGCCTGACGTTTCGTCAACCCCTTCGTACGTGCAAGAAGCATATAATCACTTGTAAGTGATTCTGTAAGCTCCGCTCTTGTAAAACGGGCAAGTGATGCAACCGTACCGAAGGATAGTGCCAATACAGGAAGAACCATGGATTTTAACATAGTAACCGAAAACCATGTTCCACCGGCATCATACAAGGATGAAATAACAACCGGGAACCATCCTGTTTTAAATCCCAAAAAGTACTGCAAAACAAACGCGTACACATAAGAAGGCACAGAGATAAATACCATAACCCCTAATGAAATCAAATGATCCTGCCATTTGTTTTTCTTAATTGCTGCTAATATACCTAATCCAATTCCAACCGGAATTGAAAATAGAATTGAGTAAATATTAAGGAGAATAGTTGGTGTTAATTTTGTACTAATAACTTCCCCCACGCCCTTCATGTATTCAATCTTCCAGGATGTTCCCCAATCCCACTTTGTAAAAATGTTTTTAAGGTATATTCCATACTGGACAATAATAGGTTCATTATATCCCAAGGCTTCACGTCTTGCTTCCTCAATCGCAGCCTGTGCACCTGTCTGCGCTTCATATGAAACCGGAAGCATCTTAATTAAGACAAAGCATATGGTCATAATTACCATGAATACCATCAACATAAGTCCTATTCGCTTTAATATATACTTAAATGTTCTCATAGTTCATACACCTTTTTTGTTAAATAATAAAGTTTCTCTTAAACGTCAGTAAAACAGCTATTGGGATTCCCCCAATAGCTGATTCACTGTATAAAATTACTTATGAATTTTACTCATAACTTAATGTGCCACCCTGTTCAGCAACATATGAAGCCCATTCAGCATCTGTATAATTATATGTCATGTGACGGATTCCGCCATAGCCATACATAATGTTATAGGTTGTAGTACCCATAACTGTCTTCTGTGAGTAAAGTGAACATACTACGTCACAGCCCCATGGAATACACTGATATGCTTCCATAATTCCTGTTTCAAGTGCTGCTAAAACAAAGAGCTTAGCTTCCATAGAAACAGTATTATCATAGTTAATGTAGTATGACCAGTTCTGGAAGGTATCTGTAACAGTTTCTGCTGTTCCATCGCCATCAAAGTCAAATGTGACAGCTAATGATTCAGTTGTTGGATTCCAACCATTTGATTCATGAATCTTTTCAAGTGCGCCCATGTATACCGGATCACAGTAGCAAAGCATCATCTGGAATGGATAGAATGCAGCACCACCCCAAGCACCACGAATCATTTCAACTT
>CAYMYV010000090.1:0-8066 GCA_964394775.1 uncultured Lachnobacterium sp.
ATGTATGGAATATGTTCGACTTCGGTTGTGCAGCACGTGACGAAGGTGGTGTAGCAGGACGTAACAACAAGGGTCTTATCACAATGGACAGAAAGACCAAGAAGGATAGCTACTACATCTATAAAGCATACTGGAATCCGGAACCAATGGTACATCTCTGTGGCAAACGCTATGCGCAGCGTGCAGGTGAGGAAAGAGAAATCAAGGTTTACACAAATCAGGATAGCGTAGAGCTTTACTTAAACGGCGAAAAGGTTGCAGAAGGTACTCCGGTAGACCATATCTGCAGATTCAATGTGGTACTCAAGGATGGACTTAACATTTTCCTTGCAGTTGCAGGTGAATGTAAAGACACTATGACGATTGAAAAAGTAGACGTGGAACCGGAAATCTACACACTTCCAGGCGCAGAAGAAGGCGAAGGCGGAGCTGCAAACTGGTTTACAGCATCCGGTGATGTTGATTTAGAAGATGATTCACCAATGGAATTCCCAGAAGGAAAATTAAGTATAAAATCAACAATCGGTCAGATTTATAAGAATGAAGCTGCTTGGGAATTCTTCTCAAAGATGACACAAGGAAAGCTTGGACCGGATATGCCAATGTGGAACATGATGGAGAACTTTGCGGTTGATATGATGATGGGCATGGCTGGCAATGTTCCGGAAAGTGCAATCAAAGCACTGAACAAGCAATTGAATCAGTTTGATGTAGTTGAATAATCTGTAAAAGAATATTTTGACGTATAATAAGATATAGAAAGGAATCGGCATAGCGAGATGCCGATTCCTTTTTTGTAGCGTGCGCCTAGCGGCGCACGTTTTTCAGCAATTGTGCCGCAAGCATTGTGAACACAATGTTTTTATGGTACAATCAGACGAGGCATTGTTCCCTACGGAGGTGATAGATTGAATGCGTCAACTTACATACCAATAATCATAATGTTTATAGTTTTGTTCCTTCTGTTGCGAAGTCGTAAAGTAGTCATAGCAAGGAAGGTTATCAAGAAAAGAAAAATGGAGGGTAATAAAGAGATGAACGAGCTTGCAAAAAAATTTATTGGCAAAGAATGCCTTATTAACTCATTTGACAGCAACCACCAGTTCACCGGAATCATCAAGGAAGTGACTGACGGTGCCATCTTACTTAAAAACAACGGTACCATTGAGGTCATTAACCTCGATTTTGTCATCAGAATCAGAGAGTTTCCGAGGGATAAAAAAGGCAAGAAAAAAAAGTGGGTTCTCGATTAAAGTAAATATATTGCGTAAGAGAAAGGGATAGATTTTCTCTTACAGATTTTAAGAGATCAGTTAGAAGACTGGTCTCTTTTCTGTTATGCCTAAGACTTTGGAGCATACGGAGATGTTTTTGTGGGTTATCGAAAAACGATAAAAATATATTGACATTCGATTTAAATGGGCGTAGAATATAGTCAGAGACAGGGAGACAGGGTTACTTGGGACAGGGTTACTTGCTTAAACAGCTGAATTTATAAAGGCTTGTTGGGGTTTGTCAATGGAAAGTTGGATGAGATATATTGAGGATTAGAAAGGAAAATACGATTATGAGAAAAGAAGCTTTAATCAAGCTGACAAAAGTTGTTTTGGATTTTATGTTTTATGGTGGAATTGTGGTGACGGCGACATTGCCGCTTAGTGTCAAATTTATTGGAAATTATGCAGAGGATTTTGCATCACATTATGGAGAGTTAGTAATAATTTATTTTGTGCTTGGAATTGCAGCAGTGATAATTATTCGTGAGCTTCGAAAGATATTTAAGACTGTTATAGAGAAGAACTGTTTTGTAAGAGATAATGTAGTAAGCCTGGATAAAATGTTTAAGTGGAGCTTCTTTATTGCGCTTATGTCTATTGTGCGAAGCTTTGTTTTCATGACAGCTGCGATGCTGGTTGTGATTCTGGTGTTTACGATTGCGGGATTATTTAGCAAGGTGTTGTCCTTTGTGTTTGAAGAAGCAATCAATTACAAGGAAGAGAATGATTTTACCATTTAGGAAGGTGTGAGAATATGGCTATTGTTGTAAATCTTGATGTGATGATGGCAAAAAGGAAAAAAGGATTAACAGAGCTGGCAAATGAAGTAGACATTACGCTGGCGAATCTGTCTATTTTAAAGAACAATAAGGCTAAGGCAGTTCGTTTTACTACATTGGATGCAATATGTAAGGTGCTGGATTGTCAGCCGGGAGATATTTTAGAATACGTACCAGGAGAGGGAGGTGTCACAATTGAGTGAGATAATCAACAACACAGATGTGAATCAGAAAGTGAACATGAATCAGGAGGTGAATATTACACCGCCACCTTACTATGTTCCGAAGGAGCAACCGGTAACTATGTATGACACCAAGGTGAAGGAAAATTTCCACATCTATGGAGTGGCATCATTTATCTATGCATGTTTGTATGCATTTTGTATGTACAAAAATGACGCCGGTATTACATGTTTGCTCTTTGTGGGAGCAAGTATTGCTTTTATTAGCTTTTGCTTATGGAAGCTAGAGATGAAGCTGAAAAAGAGTAGTGTCTTCTATTTCGGAAGTATGATATTATTAGCAATTTCCACGTTTTGTACAGATGATGGAAGAATCATTTTCTTTAATAAGCTTGGTATTTTTCTATTGACGATGAGCCTGTTGTTAGGAACTGTGTATAATACAAAGCAATGGAATCTCGGAAAATATTTAGGCTCGATATTTCAGGTGTGTATCATGGCAATTGGCGAAATTGGCAGACCATTTTCCGATGCAATTTGGTATTGCAAGAATAAGCTTGATAAAAAGAATAGTAAATATCTGTATGTTTTGCTTGGTCTGGTAATTACAGTTCCGCTGTTTATTGTTGTATTTTCATTGCTTGCCAGTGCTGATGCGGTATTTCGTGAAATGGCAGAAGAAATGCTTGCAAACTGGAGAGTAACAGATGTATTTCTTGTGTGCCTTATGATTGGCTTTATGTTTCTGGCCAGCTATGGAATTCTTACCTATTTGTGCCGAAAGGAAATAAAGGAAGAGGTAGAGGATTCCAGAAAATGGGAACCACTGATTGGAATTCCGGTTGCGAGTATTATGACAGCCTTATATCTGGTATTTAGTGTTATCCAGATTGTGTATTTGTTTATGGGAAATATGCAGCTTCCGGAAGGCTATACCTATGCGGAATATGCTCGAGAAGGCTTTTTCCAGTTGCTGGCGGTTAGTATCTTAAATCTCATCATGGTATTAATTGGCTTGTATTTCTTCAAACCAAGCAAGGTGCTAAAAGGGGTTTTGATAGTAATGTCAGGCTGCACCTTTATCATGATTGCCTCTAGTGCAATGAGAATGATTATTTATATCCAGTATTATTATTTGACCTTCCTTCGCATTCTTGTGCTGTGGAGCTTGGTGGTATTGGCACTGATTTTTATCGGAGTTATTATTTATATATTGAGGGAAAGCTTCCCGCTATTCCGCTACAGCATGGTGATTGTGACAGGCTTATATCTTTGCTTATCCTTTGCTCATCCGGATTATTGGATTGCCAAGGTCAATGTGGCAGGAATGGAGGATAATCGGAGTGATTTCTTCAAGGGTGAGGCATACGATGATTATTATACGTTGAGTGAATTGAGTGCAGACGCGGCTCCTGTATTGGTGGAGTGGATGGATGACAATGGGTATGACCTTAGCTATTATTTCAAAGGGGATGCCTATATGAGGGAAGGTGGACTAAGCGAAGATGAATACTATTGCTATCATTATTTATATAAGCTCTATAATCGGGCAGATGGTATTGGAATTTTGAACTTCAATTTATCCCGTTTCCTTGGTGGCGTAGAGGTGACGTTTGAAATTACAGAAGGAATGTAATATAAGTATATGAGAAACTGTGTGCTGCAAAAAGCAGTACACAGTTTTTTTGTTGGAAAGATTGCTTTTACCTTCAGAAAAGGGTAAAATATTACAATAGAACAAAGAAGTGAGGAAGCATAATGGCAAAAAAATATTATGCGGTACGGGTTGGAAAGACTCCGGGAATCTATCTGACATGGGATGATTGCAAAGCTATGGTGGATGGATATCCGGGTGCGAAGTACAAGAGTTTTACAAATATTGAAGAGGCAGAAGGCTTCTTGCAGGGTGTGGAATATAAGACGAATTCTAGTGCGGCTGATACGGAGAGTCAAAATGCCGGGATAGAGATTGCGCAAACGCAGCCTTATGCATTCGTAGACGGCTCCTATAATATTGCTACAGGTGTGTATGGTTATGGTGGTTTTTTGATTGCGAATGGCGAGAAACACCTTCTGCAAGGCTCCGGAGACGATGAAGAGATGGCATCCATGCGCAATGTGGCAGGTGAAATTCTAGGAAGTATTGCAGCGGTGGATAAGGCCTTGGAATTGGGACTGTCAAGCGTGACAATCTATTACGATTACATGGGGATTGAGATGTGGGCAACCGGCAGTTGGAAACGAAATAAGATTGGAACTGTCGCTTATTATGACTATATGCAATCGGTAAAAGATAAAATCAAGATTACCTTTATCAAGGTTAAGGGCCATTCCGGTATCGAGGGAAACGAAGAAGCGGATCGTCTTGCGAAAGAAGCCGCAGGTGTTGAATAAATAATAAAAAGAGAATATATAGGTTTTACAAAAGAAAAAGGGGAGAATAAAAATGGAGAAAACAAGTGTAGCGCTTATTTATGTGGTAGCAATCGTTGTATTGGCGTTATTGCTTGTGCAGTTGGCACAAAGCAAGCGTAAGCATACAATCGATTTGACAACATTGGTAATGCTTGGCATATTGCTGAACGGGACTTTTTTGGCGTCATTATTTGTAGGGGATAAATTTGTTTTGTCATGCCTCTATACCACAGTGTTAGTATTGGAAAGCTGGATTTTGTATTTGTTTTTGCGTTATGCTCATGAAAGAAACAACTTTTGGCAAAAAAACAAGCAGGTATTCCGAAAAGTTTGTATTGTCCTTATTATAATCGACAATATTCTTCTGCTCATAAATGCATTTACCGGATGGATGTTTGACTTCTACGAGGTGCAGATAGAGGATAGTATTTATGTGCTCGCAGGATGGTCACCATTTTATGTAGGACATTGGATTGGATGCTTTATCATTGCAATTTTGATATGTATTGTATTATTCAGAAAAGCACTGGAAGTAGCAAAAATCTATCGTGCAAGATATTGGGTTGGAAGTATCACATTTGCAGTCGGTTTGATTGCAGAGTTTGTTACCAGATTTATTAGTAATAATATGAATATGTGGTCAGTGATACTGTTTTCCTGTGGAATTGTCAGCTATTACTTTATGTTTTTCCTGTATCCAATGATGAGAACAGAGCGTATGAAGACATATGCGATTAATAATATGTCTGAGCCGGTGCTGATGTTTGATTACAACAATAATCTGCAGGTATACAATGAAGCTGCGGAGAAGATGCTTGGGGTAAGTACATATTACCCAATGGACAAATATGTTAAGGAAAACGAGCTCTATTATACAATTAAAGAGCATGAAAAGATTAAGGATAAGAATCGTGAATTTACTCGTACCAAAATCATATATGGAAGAGCTTATTTGATTCATGGACAAGAGCTCTGGGATGAAAATGACAAATTTGTTGGCACCTTGATTGTGTATACGGATATCACAGGTCAGGAACGATTAAAGGATGAAGCAACTCTCTATGCAACAAGAGACCAGCTGACAGGCTTGTGGAATCGTGATTATTTCTTTGAAATGGTAGGAAAAACCATTCGAGAGAATCCGGATGAAGAATTCATTATGATTGCAACAGACATTTATCAGTTTAAGATGTTCAATGAGATTTTAGGTGCTACCACAGGAGATGACCTGCTCCTTGCCATTGCGCAGGGATATCGTGAATGCTGCAAGCGTTTATGGGTATTCTCCAGAGTGGCTGGTGATAGATATGGTTTGTTAATGCCTAAATCAGATTATCATGAGGAAAGCTTTATGGATACCGTCCACAATATGTTTGCCAGAAAGGATTATGAATTAAAGGTACATTGCTATGTAGGTGTATACGAGGTCATAGATAAGAGCATAAGTGCAGAAAGCATGTACAACAGAGCCTATATGGCGCTTGAAACAATTAAGGGAGATTTCCAAAAAGATATTGCATACTATCATGAAGCACTTCGTGATAAGAGAATTTTTGAAACCACAACCTTAGATGATTTGGACAGAGCCTTACTCAATAATGAGTTTGAGATTTATTTGCAGCCACAGCTAAGTGTTAAGGATAAACAGGTAGTAGGTGCAGAAGCGCTAATCCGTTGGAATAAACCAGGCAGAGGAATGGTTCCGCCATCTGAGTTTATCCCGATTTTTGAAAATAACGGTATGATTGCAAAGCTGGATTATCAGGTTTGGGAGCTGGCATGCAGACAGCTGCATATCTGGAAAAATGAGGGCTTTGAAGAACGCTCCATATCTGTTAATATTTCTGCGAAGGATTTTTATCTTGCAGATTTGTACGAAAGTATTACAGGCTTAGTAACCCGATATAAGGTAAATCCGAAGAGATTAAAGCTTGAGATTACGGAGACTGCGTTTGTTCTGGATGTACATAAGCAGATGGAATTGGTGCGAAGATTACAGGAATTCGGTTTTATCATCGAAATCGATGACTTTGGTAGCGGATATTCTTCATTGAACAGCTTGAAGGATATTCATGTTGATGTGCTCAAGCTGGATATGAAATTCTTTGAGAAAACAGATGCTACCGATCGTGCAGAAAAGATTATACGAAGCGCAGTGAATCTGGCCAATGAATTGGGTATGCCGGTTGTCGCAGAGGGTGTGGAAACAGAAGAAGACCTTCAGGTATTAGAACGTGTAGGCTGCCAGATTGTGCAGGGATATTATTTCTCAAAACCAATATCTGTAGATGAATATGAGAAATTCTTGAAGAATTATACTTACGGCGATATGGAAAAAATTATAGAGAGCGTAAGAGTAGGAGCTTAAATTGAGTGTATTTAATGTAGAATTGAAAAAAGTAGTGGATGACAGCTACGAAATTGAGATTGGTTATAATTTGACCAACAAATTAATTGAGGATATTGAACATGGATTAGTTGGGAAAATTCGCAAATTTGCTGTAATTACCGATAGTAATGTAAGTGAGCTGTATGCAAGACCAATTAGCGAGAAGCTGCTTCGTGCAGGATATCAGGTAGATATGTTTGTTTTTCCAGCAGGTGAAAAAAGCAAAACCAGAGAAACAAAGGCGCGTATCGAAGATGCTATGCTTGAGAAGGGCTATCGTAGAGATTGTTGTATCCTTGCAGTTGGAGGCGGCGTTGTAACAGACCTGTCTGGATTTGTCGCAGGAACCTTTGGACGTGGCGTGCCATTCATCAATTATGCCACTACACTTTTGGCAGCGGCAGATGCCTCTGTAGGTGGAAAAACAGCCGTAGATACCCCTCTTGCCACGAATCTGATTGGTATCTTTAACCAGCCGGAAAAGGTATATATTGACATTGCCAGCTGGACAACCCTCCCTCAGCGTGAGGTTCGAAGCGGTATGGCGGAAACCATTAAGCATGCCTGTCTGGCAAGTAAGGATATGTTTGAATTCTTAGAAAAGAATATGGATGATATTTTGGCATGTGTACCATTTGCCTGTGAATACATCGCAGAGAATAACTGTCGAATTAAATACAACGTAGTTATGCAGGATGAGAAGGAGACCAGTGGACTAAGAGAGGTTCTAAATCTCGGACATACTGTAGGCCGTGCCATTGAGACGGTAAGTGATTACCGTCTGCTACATGGAGAAGCAGTTTCTATCGGTTTGGTGGCACAGGCACATCTATCTGCGGACCTTGGATATATGAGCGAGCAGGAGGTGCAACGCGTCGTTGCTCTTTTGGATAGAGCAGGACTTCCGGTTTCCATACCAGATTATATTGATAGAGAAGCCTTGGTAAAGAAACTCTATACCGATAAGAAGGTGCGGGATGGCAAGCTTCGTTTTGTAATGCAAAAAGGCATTGGAAATGTGGTT